>NZ_JANJES010000004.1:0-264879 GCF_044878465.1 Rothia sp. BD8
TCACCAGCCACGGGGTGGCCTCCACGCTGCACCAACACTCTGCATGATGACCACAGTCATTCACAAAAAATACTTGGTATGCACCATCAGAGTGAACAAAGCACACTATTGAGTTCTCAAACAACGAGCCTGTCTCGGCAACGCAACTCCCGAATCTTCGGAAGCCCGCTCCCGCGGCCGCCGGATCAACTGTAGTCCAGTCTTCCCGGCCGGTCAACCCGGCGTTTCCGCCGTGTTCACCTGCTGCTCCCCTTCCTCCCACATCGTGGTCGGGCGAAGCAGCGGATCTCCACTCTAGACCATCGGATCATCCGGCGCAAGCCGGTGCCGCGGTCCACGTGGGCCGCGCCGCCGCGGACCCTTCCGGGCCTCTCGGCGACTCGGTCAACAGTACACAGGCCACCGGAGGCCGGCAAGCCGGAGGAGCATGACGTGCATCGCACTTCCCGCGGCCCCCGGCCACCCGCCTGCGCTCAGGCCGCGGCCGCCCGACGTCGGGCCACCTCGTACAGGGTGATGCCCACCGCCATCGAGGCGTTCAGGGACTCCATCGCGCTGTCGATCGGGATGGAGACGATCTGATCGCAGTTCTCCGCGACCAGCCGCGACAGGCCCTTGCCCTCGGAGCCGGCGACGATGCACAGCGGCTCCGTGGCCAGCTCCAGCTCGGGCAGGGAGACCTCGCCGTCCCCGTCCAGCCCGACCACGAACACGCCCTGGGTCTTCAGGTCCTGGATGACCCGCGTCAGGTTGGTCGCCTTCGCCACCGGGATCCGCGACGCCGCACCGGCGCTGGTCTTCCAGGCCGAGGCCGTGACACCCGCGGCCCGGCGCTCCGGGACGATGACCGCCTGCCCGGCGAAGGCCGACACGCTGCGGATCACCGCCCCCAGGTTGCGCGGATCCGTGATCCCGTCCAGGGCCACGAACAGCGGGGGACGCTGCAGACGCCCCTCCTGCCAATCCGCCATGACGGCCCGGGTCAGATCCCCGGCGTCGGGGTACTTGTACTGCGGGATCTGCAGGGCGACCCCCTGATGCACCGCGCCCTCGGTGAGCCGCTCGATCTCGCTGCGGGTGATCTCCAGGGCCGGCACGTCCAGCTTGGTCACGGTCGCGACGATCTCCTTGACCCGCTCATCGGCCTCGATGTTGGCCATGACGTACAGGTGCTTGGCGGGGATCCCCGCGCGCAGCGACTCCAGGACCGCGTTGCGCCCGGTCACCAGCTCCTCGCTCGTGCGCTTGCCGCCCAGCCGCTGGGAGGTGCGCCGGGCGGTGTTGGTGGCCTGGCGGTTGGCCGCGGCCCGCTTCATCTTGTGCGCCTTGTGATAGGGCCGGTCCTCCGCCTTGGGCGTAGGGCCCTTGCCTTCCAGGGCCTTGCGGCCGTGCCCGCCCGTGCCCTTCAGCGGACCCTTCTTGCCCTTCCGGATCGCCCCGGGTCGTCTGCTCTCAGCCATCTTCTGGTGTCCTCCGCGTCTTCGTGTCCTGCATGGGCGAGGGCCACCCGGCCCATCGCGTCGTCGTGTCCTGCGTGTGCTCCCGCCCGGAGCCTCACACGCTCCAGGTCGAGCCCTCGGGGCCGTCCTCCACCCGGACCCCGGCCGCGGCCAGCTGGTCCCGCAGCTCATCGGCGCGCGCCCACTCCCGCTGAGCCCGGGCCTGCGCGCGCTGATCCACCAGCGAGCGGACCAGGGCATCCAGGGCACGGTGCTCGGCATCCCCGTCGGAGCCTGCCGAGCCGGCGAAGCTCATCAGGGGGCTCAGCCCGAGCACGTCGGTCATCGCCCGCACCTCGCGGGCGCGGGCCGCGGCATCCTGCGTGCGTCCCTCGGCCCGAGCGGCGTTGCCCGCGCGCACGGTCTCGTGCAGCACGGCCAGGGCCTGCGGGACGTTGAGGTCATCGTCCATCGCCTCGCCGAAGGCCTCCGGGACCTCGCCGGCCTCCGGGACCCCCGCCGCGACGAGGAAGGCCTCCACCCGCTCGACGGCGGTGCCCGCCTCCTCCAGGGAGGTCGGCCGGTAGTCCAGCACGGAGCGGTAATGGGCCTGACCCAGGTAGTAGCGCACCGCCAGGGGTCGGGCCGCGGCGAGCATATCCGCCGGAGAGACCGTGTTGCCGATGGACTTGGACATCTTCTCGCCCTCGTAGGTCACCAGCCCGTTGTGCAGCCAGAAGTTCGCGAAGCCGTATCCGGCCGCGGTGGACTGGGCCAGCTCGTTCTCGTGGTGCGGGAAGCGCAGGTCCAGCCCGCCGCCGTGGATGTCGAAGCGCTCGCCCAGATACTTCCCGGCCATCGCCGAGCACTCCAGGTGCCAGCCCGGCCGGCCTCGGCCCCACGGGGAATCCCAGGAGGCCGTCAGCGGCTCGCCCTCCTTGTGTCCCTTCCACAGGGCGAAGTCCCGGGGGTCGCGCTTGCCGCGCGGATCCGCGTCCGGGACGTCCTGCATGTCCTCGACCCGCTGGCGGGTGAGGCTGCCGTAATCCGGCCAGGAGCGCACGTCGAAGTAGACGTCACCGGAGTCATCCAGGGCGGGGTAGGCGTGGCCGCGCTCGATCAGCCGGGCGATCAGCGCGTGCATCTCCGGGATGTGCCCGGTGGCCCGCGGCTCGTAGGTGGGCGGGTCGATGCCCAGGGCCGCGTAGGCGTCGGCGAAGACCTTCTCGAAGCGGTAGGCCAGCGCCCACCACGGCTCATCCGGGTGCTCCCCCGCGTAGCCCGGGGCACTGGAGGCCTCGGCGTTGGCGAGGATCTTGTCGTCGATGTCCGTCACGTTGCGCACCGTGGTCACCCGGTACCCGCGGTGCTGAAGCCAGCGCCGCAGCAGGTCGAAGACCAGGGCGGAGCGGACGTGGCCGATGTGCGGGGCGCCCTGGACGGTCGCGCCGCAGTAGTACAGCCGGGCCTCACCCGGATGCACGGGCTGGAAATCGCGGATGGCGGCGGTATCGGTGCTGTAGAAACGCAGACTCACCCGGCCCAGTCTACCGATGCGCCCCCGCGCGGCAGCGCCGTGCGGTCACACCGGTTCACCCGCGCACGACGACGGGCGCGCCCCCTCCGCGCGGGAAGGGGGACGCGCCCGTCGTCGGCTCCGCGGCGGGGCCGCGGAAGTCACTTCTTCGCCGGCTCGGCCTCCTGGGCGGCCTCGGTGCCCTCGGCCAGGATCCGATCCAGCTCCGCCTCCGCGGCGTCCTCGTCGATGTCCCGCGCCAGGGCCACCTCCGAGGAGAGGATCTGGCGGGCCTTGGACAGCATCCGCTTCTCCCCGGCCGACAGGCCCTTGACCTGCTCGCGACGCCACAGATCGCGCACCACCTCGGCGACCTTCAGCACGTCGCCGGAGGCCAGCTTCTCCGTGTTGGCCTTGAAGCGCCGGGACCAGTTGGCGGCCTCCTCGACATCGGAGGCCTGCAGCACGGAGATGACCTCGGCCAGGCCCTCCTCGTCGACGACGTCGCGCACCCCGACCATGTCCACGTTGTCCGCGGGGACCTCGATCGTCAGATCCCCCTGGGCCACCTGGAGCTTCAGATAGGTCTTCTCCTCGCCCTTGATCACGCGGGTCTTGATCTCCTCGATCGTGGCCGCTCCGTGATGCGGATACACGACGGTCTCGCCGACCTCAAAAAGCATATGGTCTACCCCTTTCAGCCCGCCTATCCTAGCACGCGCGTGGGCTTGCTCACCGATCCCGACCGGTCGGGCCGCAACCCGGGTGCACCGGAAGGCACCCGGGCGGCACGACGCGGCCATACCCACCGCGGGTGTCATGCTGACGCATCGTCGCCACAAGGGGCTAGACTGGGGCCGCACAGGCCCTGCCCCCGACCGCGCCCACCCGGGCGCGAGACGGACACGGCGCACCGCATCACCACATCTCGAGGAGTCCTACGTGACGTTCGCACCCCGCTCAGGCGCCCGCCGCATCGGAGCGACCGCGGCGCTGGCCGCGGCCGTGCTCACGGCCACCGCCGGCTGCGGCTACATCCACCAGCAGCCCACGACCTTCCACTACGACGCCTCCGACGGTGTGAGTGCCAACGTCGGAGACATCCGGGTGCGCAACATCATGGTCGTCGCCAACGACGCCGACTCCGAGGGCCGCCTGCTCGGCACCGTGCTCAACGGCGCGGACCGGGCGGCGACCGTCACCGTGGACACCGGCAAGGCCACCGCCCGCATCGAGGTGCCCGCCAACTCCGAGGTCCACCTCGAAGACGACGAGACCCTCGTGGACCCGGCCGGGGTGCTGCCGGGCAAGATGCTGGAGGGCACGAAGATCTCCGTGGGCGGGCAGTCCACCACCACCGACGTCCCCGTGCTCAACGGCGCGCTGGACGAGTACCGCCAGTACATCCCCGGCGGCTCCGACTACACCCCGCCGGCCAAGCCCACCGAGGGCCACGGGCACTGATGACCCCGGGGCCGAGCGCCCCTCCCCCGTCACCCGCACGCGAGAACGGCCCCGCCGCCTGCCCAGAGCAGGAGGCGGGGCCGTCGTCGTGATCGGCGGCCTTCGCCCGGCCCGGCCTCAGTCCTCGAACTTGTAGCCCAGACCCCGGACCGTGACGAGGTGGCGGGGGTGGGAGGGGTCCGGTTCGATCTTGGAGCGCAGCCGCTTGATGTGCACATCCAGGGTCTTGGTGTCCCCGACGTAGTCGCTGCCCCAGACCCGCTCGATCAGCTGCCCGCGGGTCAGCACCCGCCCGGCGTTGCGCAGCAGCAGCTCCAGCAGCTCGAACTCCTTCAGCGGCATCGACACCGCCTCCCCCTGCACGCTGACCACGTGCCGGTCCGGGTCCAGGCGCACCGGCCCACCCTGCACCACCGCGTCCACCGGATCCTCCCGATCCGTGCGGCGACGCAGCACCGCCCGGATCCGGGCCAGCAGCTCCCGGGAGGAGTACGGCTTCGTCACGTAGTCATCCGCGCCGAGCTCCAGACCCAGCACCTTGTCGATCTCCGCGTCCTTGGCCGTGAGCATGATGATCGGCACGGAGGAGCGCTGACGCAGCTGGCGGCACACCTCGGTGCCCGACTGCCCGGGCAGCATCAGATCCAGCAGCACCAGATCCGCCCCGGAGCGCTCGAAGCGCTCGACGGCGTCCAGGCCGTCCTCGCTGACCGTCACCTCGAAGCCCTCCCTGCCCAGCAGGAAGGCCAGCGGCTCGCTCAGGGCCTGCTCATCCTCCACCACCAAGATCCTCGTCATGCTCCGGTCTCCTCCTTCCGGTCCCGGAGCCTGCCGGGACCGACCTCGTGTGCGTGTGCTGTGCGTGCTGCGGTCTCGGCCGGCGCGGGCACGCGCCCCGGGGTGGCCGGGGCGGTGAGCACCTCCACCGGCGGGGCCGGGGAACCCGCGGGGATGCCGTCGCCCTCGGCCAGCTCGCGCTGGGCCTGCTCATCCACCTCCGGCAGGCTCATGGTGAACGTGGAGCCCTGCCCGGGGGTGGACCAGACGCTGATCTCCCCGCCGTGCTGGGCCGTCACGTGCTTGACGATCGACAGTCCCAGGCCCGTCCCGCCGGTCTGCCGGGAGCGGGCGGCGTCGACCCGGTAGAACCGCTCGAAGATCCGATCCTGCTCCGCCTCGGGGATGCCCGGGCCCTGATCCTTGACCGAGATGCGCACCGTGCCGTCCTTGGAGCGGATCCCCACCCCGATCCGGGTGTTCTCCGGGGAGTAGCGGATCGCGTTGTCGATGAGGTTGCGCAGCGCCGTCATGAGCATCTCCGGGTCCCCGTGCACCGGGCGCGGCGCCGTGCCGCCGATGCGCAGGGAGATGGACTTGGCCTCGGCCGGCAACCGGTTGCGGTCCACGGCCTCGCGCACCGTCCGGTTCACATCCACCACCCGGCCCTCCTGGACCACGTCCGTGCCCTGCAGGCGGGAGAGCTCGATGACGTCGTGCACCAGGGCCGTGAGCCGCTCGGACTCCTTGTGCAGGCGGCGGGTGAAGTGGCGCACGGCCTCCTCGTCCCCGGCCGCGGAGTCGATGGCCTCGGCCAGCAGACGCACCGCGCCCACCGGCGTCTTCAGCTCGTGGGAGACGTTGGCGACGAAGTCCGTGCGGATCGCCTGGGCCCGGGTGATCTCCGTGCGGTCATCGGCCAGCAGCAGGATGTACTCATCGGCCACCGGCGCGATGCGCACGTTGAGGATGAGCACCGAGCGGCCCGAGGCGCCGCGGGAGATCTCCACGGTGCGCTCCACGATGACGCCGCTGCGCCGGACCTGGCGGATCAGCTCCACCAGCTCCTCCTGCACGATCTCGTGCCCGCGCACCAGGCCGTAGGCGTAGGAGGCCTGCGAGGCGCGCACGACGCCGTCCACCGCGTCCACCACCACGTAGGCCCGGCCCACGACGGCCAGCACCTGCGCGGCGCCGTCGCTGATGACCGGCTCCTCCACCAGGGCCCAATCCGAGCGCTGGCGGTCGCTGCGGCGCATGGCGACGTGGCTGAGCAGGCCCAGCCCGGCGCCGATCAGACCGCACAGCACGGCGATGGCTACGGGACTCACGGGCACCAGCTTAGCGGGGCGCCTGCGCCCATCGGCCTCCGACGACGCCCGGCACCGGAGGTTCACCTGCCGTTCATCCCCGCGCGCCCCGCCCGTTCATCCCGGCCCGGCACCATGGGAGACCGATGCGCCCCGCCGCGTCCCTCGCCGCACCATCGCGGCGTCGGGCACCCGCGGGGCGGCCCCACCCACCATGAGCGCCCCGCAGACCGAGAGCCCGGGCGCAGGAAAGGACCGAGCACCGTGCGCACCGTCTTCCAGGCCGAGCTCCAGCAGATCGGCGAGGACCTCGTGGAGATCTCCGATCTGGTGCGCGCCGCACTGATCCGGGCCTCCGAATCCCTGTTCGAGGCCGACGTCGAGCTGGCCGAGGAGGTCATCTCCGATGATGCCCGGATCGACCTGCGCCAGACCCAGCTGGATGAGCGCGCGATCGACCTGCTGGCCCTGCAGGCCCCGGTGGCCTCGGATCTGCGCCGCATCGTCGCGGCCCTGCGGATGAGCGCGTCCCTGGAGCGCATGGGGGATCTGGCCCGGCACCTGTCCCAGACCGCGCGGCTGCGCTACCCCGAGTCCGTCATCCCGGAGCCCCTGCTGGGGACCTTCCGGGAGATGGCGGACCTGGACCTGCGCATCGTGGAGGCGGTGACCCGGCTGCTCACGAGCCAGGACCTGGCCGACGCCGACGCGATCCACACCGCGAAGGCCCGGCTGAACGAGCTGCACGCCTCCGTGTTCGGGTCGGTGGCCGAGGGCGGCTGGTCCCCGGAGACGACCGTGGACATCGCCCTGGTCTCCCGGTACCTGGAGCGCTTCGGGGACCACGGCGTCGCGGTGGCCCGGAAGGTGGCCTAC
This sequence comes from Rothia sp. BD8, assembly GCF_044878465.1. Classification (NCBI taxonomy): domain Bacteria; kingdom Bacillati; phylum Actinomycetota; class Actinomycetes; order Micrococcales; family Micrococcaceae; genus Rothia; species Rothia sp. BD8. The sequence goes on from NZ_JANJES010000004.1 coordinate 7,383, forward strand.
CTGGTCACCGGGGAGTGGGACGCCGGGCGGGACCTGCCCTCCGCCCCCTGAGCCCGGCCGGCCGATCGGCCGGAGGCACGACCCGGCTCAGGATGGGGCCGGGCACCGAGCATCCCCGCAGAGACGGGGGAAGGGGCCCGCACCGAGCGACTCGGTGCGGGCCCCTTCCTCCGTGGGCGCCGGGTGCGGCGGACGGGCTACTTGCCCTGGTTCGCCACGGCCTTGATGGCCTCTTCGGCGTTGGGATCCAGGTACTCGCCGGGCTTGACGGGCTTCAGGTCCTCGTCCAGCTCGTAGTACAGCGGGATGCCGGTCGGGATGTTCAGCCCGGAGATGTCCTCATCCGAGATGCCGTCCAGGTGCTTGACCAGCGCGCGCAGGGAGTTCCCGTGCGCGGCGACCAGCACGGTCTTGCCGGCCTTCAGGTCCGGGACGATGCCGTCCTTCCAGTACGGCAACATCCGCTCGAGCACGTCCTTGAGGCACTCGGTGCGGGGGGCGTCGGCCACGTCCGCGTAGCGGGGGTCATGGGCCTGGGAGAACTCGTCGTCGTCCTCGATGGCCGGCGGCGGCACGTCGTAGGAGCGGCGCCACTGCATGAACTGGTCCTCGCCGTACTTCTCGCGGATCTCGGACTTGTTCTTGCCCTGCAGCGCGCCGTAGTGCCGCTCGTTCAGGCGCCAGCTGCGCTTGACGGGGATCCACAGGCGGTCCGCCTCATCCAGGGCGATGTTCGCGGTGTTCATCGCCCGGCGCAGCAGCGAGGTGTGCACGACCTCGGGCAGGATGTCGCGCTCCTTCAGCAGCGCGCCGCCCTTCTTCGCCTCCGCGCGTCCCTGCTCGGACAGGGGGACATCCACCCATCCCGTGAACAGGTTCTCCTTGTTCCATTCGCTCTGTCCGTGCCGCAGCAGCACGAGCTTGTATGTCTCAGCCATGCCCCCATTCTCGCACCGACGGCGGGGTCAGGGAAGGACCGGCACGGGGTGCGCCGCCTCGCACCGGGTGGGGACGCGGCTCTCAGCGCCGACGCCGCGGGGCCACCTCCGGCTTCACATCCGCCAGGTACACCCCGACGATCACGGCCGCTACCAGCTGCAGGAACAGGGAGGAGCTGCCGCCGCCGAAGGAGGTCCACGCCGAGAGCAGCGCGACCAGCAGGCTGCCGCCGGTCAGCGCCAGCCAGAAGCCCTTGGTCCGCTTGCCCATGACCTCGAAGGCGCTGGGCTGGGCGGAGACCGCGGTGACGAAGGCGTAGATCGCCAGCACGACCAGCAGCAGGGCCAGGGCGAGGTTGATGCCGAATTCCAGGGCCATCACGATGCGCAGCACGAACATGTGCCACAGCCTAGCCGAGACCCCCGCCGCACGGGCTGTCCCCAGCCGCCCCGCGGCCGCGGGGCGGGGTTCGGATACCCTGGGCAGGTGACTGACGCGCTGAGCTACCACCCTGAGGCCCCGGGCACCGCCGACCAGGCCCTGCCCGGGACGTTCCTGGCCCTGGAGGGCGGGGACGGCGGCGGCAAGTCCACCCAGGCCCGGCTGCTGGCCCAGCGCCTGGAGGCCGCCGGGGCCGACGTCGTGCTGACCCGCGAACCCGGCGGCACCCCCCTCGGCGAGCGCGTCCGCAAGCTGCTCCTGGACCCCGACCACGGCGAGATGGACGCCCGCGCGGAGGCCCTGCTCTACGCCGCGGCCCGCGCCGCCCACGCACAGCAGACCATCCGCCCGGCCCTGGCCCGCGGGGCCGTGGTGATCTGCGACCGCTACCTGGACTCCTCCGCGGCCTACCAGGGCGCCGGACGCGGCCTCGGCGAGCAGACGATCGCGGACCTGTCCCGCTGGGCCACCCGCGAGCTGCTGCCGGATCTGACCCTGTTCCTCCAGGTGCCCGACGACGACGCCCGGGCCCGCCTGGCCGCCCGCGGCGAGGCCCCGGACCGGCTGGAGGCCGAGCCGGACGCCTTCCGTTCCCGCACCGCGGAGGCTTTCCGGGCCCTGGCAGCCCGCGGCGGGAGCCGTCAGGCCGTGGACGGGCGGGGCGAGGTGGCCGAGGTGGCCGCGCGCATCGACGCTGTGATCGGCGAGCACCTGCCGTACCTGGGTGCGCTGCTCACCGGTACCGCTGCACCGGAGACCCGGCCGTGAGCGTCTGGGATCAGCTGGTGGGCCAGGAGGCGGCCGTGGCCCAGCTGCGTCGGGCCGCCGCCCAGAGCTCCCCCGCCCACGCCTGGCTGTTCACCGGCCCGCCCGGCTCCGGGCGCTCCACCGCCGCCCGCGCCCTGGCCGCAGCCCTGCTGTGCGAACGGGAGGACCCGGAGGAGCGCGGCTGCGGGCGGTGCCGCTCCTGCCGCACCGCGATGGCCGGCTCCCACGCCGACGTCACGGACTTCGCCACCGAGAACCTCACCATCAAGATCGAGGAGGCCCGGGACCTGGTGGTGCGCGCCCAGGACCGGCCCGCCGTCGGACGCTGGCGGATCATCATCGTGGAGGACGCGGACCGGATGCCCGAGCGCACCTCCAACGTGCTGCTCAAGGCCATCGAGGAGCCGCCGCCGCACACCGTGTGGCTGCTGTGCGCCCCCAGCCCGGTGGACGTGCTGGTGACCATCCGCTCCCGCTGCCGCCCCGTGCGCCTGAAGGTCCCCGCCCCCGAGGAGGTGGCTCGACTGCTCAGCCGGCGCGACGGCGTCGAGGAGACCACCGCGCTGCAGGCGGCCCGCCTGGCCCAGGGGCACGTGGGCATCGCCCGGCGTCTGGCCCTGGATCCGCAGGCCCGTCAGCGCCGGGAGGACGTGGTGCGCCTGCCGCTGGGTCTGGACGGGATCGGGGCGGCCGTGGCCGCGGCGGATCGGCTGATCGCCACCGCGGAGGCGGAGGCCGCCGCGGATGCCGAGGAGCGCAACGAAGCCGAGCGGGCGCAGCTGCTGGTCAGCCTGGGCGCCCCGGAGTCTGGGCGGCTGCCGCCGAACATCCAGGCGGCGGTGCGCCGACTGGAGGAGGACCAGAAGCGCCGCTCCCGGCGCATCCAGGTGGACACCCTGGATCGCTTCCTCATCGACCTGTCCACCTTCTACCGGGACGTGCTGACCCTGCAGCTGGAGTCCGGCTCCACCCTGGTCAACCGGCACCTGCAGCGGGAGCTGGCCGACTACGCGCTGAACTCCTCCCCCGAGCGGACGCTGGAGCAGCTGGACACCATCGCCCTGACCCGCCGGCGGATCTCCACCAACGCCAACCCGCGCCTGGCCTTCGAGGCGATGGCCGCGGCCCTGATGCTGCGGCACTGACGGCGCGGGGGCCGTCGGAGCGCCGACGCCGCGGGCGGGCCGGGCGCCGAGCCGGCGGGGCCCGGGCCCGCCCCGAAAGGTCTCAGTTGCGGAAGCCGTGCACCGGGGAGGGGATGGTCCCGGAGCGGGCGACGAAGACCTCCGGGGAGGCCTCGTGCACCGGCATCACCGGGGCCCGGCCCAGCAGGCCGCCGAACTCCACCATCTCCCCGACCCCCAGCCCGATCGCCGGGATCAGGCGCACCGCGGTGGTCTTGTGGTTCATCACCCCGATCGCGGCCTCGTCGGCGATCATCGCGGACAGCGTGGCCGCGGAGGTCTGCCCCGGCACGGCCACCATGTCCAGACCCACCGAGCAGATCGCGGTCATCGCCTCGAGCTTGTCCAGGGTGATCGCCCCGGCCGCGGCGGCCTCGATCATCCCGATGTCCTCCGAGACGGGGATGAAGGACCCGGACAGCCCGCCCACCCGGGAGCAGGCCATCAGCCCGCCCTTCTTCATCGCGTCGTTGAGCAGGGCCAGGGCCGCCGTCGTCCCGTGGGTGCCGACCGTCTCCAGGCCCAGCTCCTCCAGGACCCGGGCCACCGAATCCCCGACCTCCGCGGTGGGCGCCAGGGACAGGTCCACGATCCCGAACTCGGTGTACAGGCGCTGGGAGGCCAGGGACCCGACCAGCTGCCCCACCCGGGTGATCTTGAACGCGGCCTTCTTGATGGTCTCCGCGGCCACATCCAGCGGGGCGCCGGGCACCTTCTCCAGGGCCCGCTTGACCACCCCCGGCCCGGACACGCCCACCGAGATCACGGTGTCCGCCTCCTGCACCCCGTGGAAGGCGCCGGCCATGAACGGGTTGTCCGAGACCGCGTTGGCGAAGACCACCAGCTTGGCGCAGCCGAAACCGTGGGCGTCCGCGGTCAGCTCCGCGGTCTCGCGAATCACCTGCCCCATGGTGCGCACCGCGTTCATGTTGATCCCGGCGCGGGAGGAGCCGATGTCCACCGACGAGCACACGACGTCGGTTTCGGCCAGGGCCTGCGGGATCGAGGCCATCAGGGCCCGGTCCGCCGGGGTGGCCCCCTTGTCCACCAGGGCGGAGAACCCGCCGATGAAGTCCACCCCCACGGCCTTGGCCGCGGCGTCCAGGGTGCCGGCGTACTCGGTGAGGTCCTGCTCCCCGCTGGCGGCGGCCACCAGGGCGATCGGGGTGACCGCGACCCGCTTGTTGATGATCGGGATGCCCAGCTCCCGTTCGATCCCCTGGCACACCTGCACCAGCCGGGCCGCGCGGGTGGTGATCTTCTCGTAGATCCGACGCCGGGCGGTCTCCCCGTCCCCGTCGATACAGTCCAGCAGGGAGATGCCCATGGTGACCGTGCGGATGTCGAGGCGGTCCTCCTCGATCATCTGGATGGTCTCGAGGATGTTCGCGTTGGTGTCGATCATGCGGGCCCCCTAGAGCTGGTGCATCGCGTCGAAGATGGCCTCGGACTGGATGCGCACGATCACGCCCATCTGCTCCTGCACCGCGGCCATGTCCTCCTGGATCGCCTCGATGGAGCCGGCGGCGTCGTCGAAGGAGCCCTGCATGATCATGGTGAAGTACCCGTCCATGAGGGTCTGGGAGACGTTGAGGATGTTCACCTCCAGCGCGGCCAGGCGGGTGGCGACCGCGGCGATGATGCCCACGCGGTCCGGGCCGGTGACGGTCAGGATGATCTTCATGGCTGCTCCTCGGTGTGCTGCCGGGTGGATGGGGTCTCGGTGGGGTGCGGGGCCTCCCGGCCGTAGGCCCGGCGCAGGGAGATCCGCCCGTCGTCGTTGATCATGCGGGCCGTGCCGCGCAGGTCGATGGGACGGCCGCGGGAGTCGAAGGCGATGCCCACCCACCGCGAGCGCGGATCCGAATCGATGAGCACGGCCTTGAAGAACAGGGTCAGCGGCACCGCGAGGATCGCGCCGAGCGGCCCGATGACGGCGGACCAGAACATCAGGGACAGGAACGTGACCGTGGTGTTCAGCCCGACGGCGTCGCCGGTGATCTTCGGCTGGATCACCGCCTGGGCGACGAAGTTGATCACGGAGAACCAGACGATGACCCACAGCGCGGTGGCCGGGCCGCCGTCGAGCAGGCCCAGCAGCGCCGGGGGGATCACCCCGATGACGAAGCCGATGTTGGGGATGTAGTTGGTGACGAAGGCGAACACGCCCCACGTGAAAGCCAGGGGCACCCCCAGCCACAGCAGCACCAGCCAGTCCAGGGCCGCGACGATCGCACCGAACACGGTGTTGACGATCCAGTACTTGGAGGTGCGGCGGGAGAAGTCCTCGAAGGCCTGGCCCAGCCCCTGCTGGGCGGCCAGCAGCTGGCCCCGGCGGCCCTGGATGATCGTGGAGTCGATCATGAGGAAGGCCACGACCATGACGAGCACGAACAGCTGCGAGCCGACCGAGGACAGCCCGGTCAGCACGGTGGTCAGGGCGGTGATGATGCGGCTGGGCTGGGCGTATTCCAGCACCGAGTTGCCGAGGTCCGTCTCGTTGATGCCCCACTGGGTCAGCAGATCCCGCAGCTGCACGTAGAGGGTCTGGAACTTCCCGGCGTAGTCCGGGGCCTTCTCCACCAGGGCCATCACGGAGTAGGCCATGGACCCGACGATGGCCAACAGGATGGCGTACAGCAGCACCGCCACACCCGCGCCGGCGATCCAGCCCGGCACCTTCCGGTCCGTCAGCCACAGCCGCAGGGGACGCACCGCGATGACCAGGGAGAAGGCGAGGAAGGCCGGACCGAAGACGTCCGCGACGTACTGCAGTCCCACCATGAGCACGACGAGCCCGGCCAGGGTCAGCACGGAGACCGCGCCCAGGGGCGCTCCCGGGCGGGGGGTTGCCGCCGGGTCCGCCTCCACCGCCTGCGGCTCGTCCTGCCAGGGGGCCAGGTCGCTGCGGTGCGGCGTGATGGGGCGGGCGGAGCCGGTCCGTTCGGGGTCCTGGGCGGCTGCCTCCGGATCCTGGGCGGACGCCGTGGAGCCCTGGGCGGGCTCGGCCGGGCGCGGCTCAGACATGGCTGGCGCAGTACAGTCGGCCGGCCCCGGTCAGGACCAGGTCATCCGGGGTGCCGGTGTGCAGCAGGGAGTCGGTGCCGCGCAGCCGGTGGACGACGCCGTCCGGGCCGGTCACCTCGACCTCGCCGTCGGTGCACAGCAGGGCGGAAAGCCCCTCGCAGCGGAAGCTCAGCGGCTCCTGGCCGTCCAGATCCAGCCGGGTCACGCTCAGCGTCGGGTCCCAGGTGGCGTAGCGGTGCACGCCCGGGGCCACCTCCTCGGGCCCGCGCAGCGGCGGGGCCGGCTGATCCGGGACCAGCACGGTGAGCATCTGCTCCACGTCCACGTGCTTGGGCGTCAGGCCCGCCCGCATGACGTTGTCCGAGGCCTCCATGATCTCCACGGCCGTGCCGGAGACGTAGGCGTGCACCTGCCCGGCGGGGGTGTGCGCGGACTGGCCCGGCTCCAGGAACAGCTGGTTCATGGCCGTGGCCACGAGGATGCCCCGGTCCCCCGGGTACGCCTCATCCAGCAGCAGCACCAGGTCCGCCAGGGCGGTGATCCGCTCCCCGGCGGCCTCCTGATGGGCGGGGGTGCGGTGCGGGTCGAAGGGGTGCTCGACCGCCCAGTCCCGGGCCGCGGCCACCGTGACCTGCAGGTCCCGGGCCGCGGCGGCGTCGTCGGCGTCGAAGATGGCGCGGATCAGGGCGGCGGCGTCCAGCTGCGCCTTCTCCGCCAGCCACCGCAGATCCAGGGCCTCGGCGATCTCGCGCAGCTGCTCGGCCGGGCGGATGCCGGTGAGGATGCGCACCGGGGAGACGGCGATGACGGTCTCCGGCTTGGCGCCGCGATCCCTGTAATTGCGATGCGGGGCATCCACCGGGACCCCGGCGGCCTCCTCCGCGGCGAAGCCGACCTCGGCCTGCTCCCGGGAGGGGTGCACCTGCAGGGACAGGGGCGCGGCGATCGCCAGGATCTTGAACAGGAAGGGGAAGCGGTCCGCACCCTCGGGCAGGAACCGCTGCGGCTCGGCCTCCACGGCCTCGGCCAGGGAGCGCTCGACTCCGTCCTGCACCAGGACGGACGGGGACTTGGGATGCGCGCCGACCCACAGCTCGGCCTCCGGCTCCGGGGCGGGCACGGGGGCGCCCCGCATCTGCGCGAGCGTGTCCCGGGTGCCCCAGGCGTAGTGCTGGATCGGATTGCGCATGGCATGAAGGTGGCCCATGGTCCCCCATGAAACCACACCGGGCGGGAGCATCGGGCGTCACCCGCGCCGGTGCATCTCCAGGCCGGGCGGGGGCTCACCGGCTAGAGTGGGCGCCGTGAGCATTGATCTTTCCGAATCCTTCAAGGCCTACGATGTCCGCGGCATCGTGGGCGAGACCATCACCGCCGAGACCGTGGAGGCCACCGCCGCCGCGTTCGTGGACGTGCAGGACCTGGCCGGGACCACCGTGCTGGTGGGCGGGGACATGCGCCCCAGCTCCCCGGAGTTCATGGACGCCTTCGCCCGCGGGGCCACCGCGCGCGGGGCCGACGTCGTGAAGATCGGGCTGATCTCCACGGACGAGCTGTACTTCGCCTGCGGCGTGTTCGACGCCCCCGGGGTCACCTTCACCGCCTCCCACAACCCGGCGCAGTACAACGGGATGAAGATGGCCAAGGCCGGTGCGGTGCCCGTCTCCTCCGAGACCGGGCTGTACGAGATCCGGGACCTGGCCCAGCGCTACCTGGACGACGGCGTCCCCGCCGGTGAGCGCACCGGGACCGTGGAGGAGCGGGACATCCTGGCCGACTACGCCCGGTACCTGCGCGACCTGGTGGACCTGTCCGGGATCCGGAAGCTGAAGGTCGTGGTGGACGCCGGCAACGGCATGGGCGGGATGACCACCCCGGCCGTGCTGGGCGATGCGAAGCTGGAGGCCCTGCCCCTGGAGATCGTGCCCCTGTACTTCGAGCTGGACGGCACCTTCCCCAACCACCCGGCCAACCCGCTGGAGCCGGCCAACCTGCGGGATCTGCAGGCCGCCGTCGTCGAGCACGGGGCGGACCTGGGCCTGGCCTTCGACGGAGACGCCGACCGCTGCTTCGTCATCGACGAGAAGGGCGAGCCGGTCACCCCCTCGGCGATCGCGGCCCTGGTGGCCGAGCGGGAGATCGCCCGCGCCCAGGCCGACGGGAACGAGCAGCCGGTGATCATCTACAACCTGATCACCTCCAAGGCCGTGCCGGAGCTGGTGGAGGCCAAGGGCGGGCGCGCGGTGAAGACCCGCGTGGGCCACTCCTTCATCAAGGCCGTCATGGCCTCCGAGCACGGGGTGTTCGGCGGGGAGCACTCCGCGCACTACTACTTCAAGGACTTCTTCAACGCGGACACCGGCATGCTCGCCGCGATGCACGTGCTGGCCGCCCTGGGCGGGCAGGACAAGCCCCTGTCCGAGCTGGCCGAGCAGTACAGCCCGTACACGGCCTCCGGGGAGATCAACTCGACCATCGAGGACAAGGCCGCCGCGGTGGACCGGGTGCGCGAGGCCCTGGCCGGTGAGGACGTGACCGTGGAGGACTCCGACGGCACCACCTTCACCTCCGCGGCCGAGGGCTGGTGGTTCAACCTGCGCCCGTCCAACACCGAACCCTTCCTGCGCCTGAACGTGGAGGCCCCGGACACCGCGACTATGGAGCGGGTGCGCGACCGCGTGCTGGGGCTGGTGCGCCAGGAGGGGTAGGGCTCTCCTGCGCTGCGGCGCGGCGCGGGCCGCGCCGCGCCTGCGCCGTCGCCGACCCGGCGCTTTCGTGCAGGCTCTTCATCGACCCGGCGCTCTCGTTCCCGGAATCCGGATTTCCGGGAACGAGAGCGCCGGGTCGCTGCGTGGGTGGGTACGGGAGCGCCGGGTCGGTGCGGGATCAGGGGGCCGATGGGGCCCGCTCAGGCCGCGGCCGGCTCCTCGCGGGCCTGGTCGTGCAGCATCCACTGGTCCGGGCCGAAGATCTCATAGCGGATGCGCTGGCCCGGCACGCCGGCGTCGACCAGCTGCGAGCGCACGTCCTTCATGAACGGCAGCGGCCCGCACAGGTACGCCACGGCGTCGGCCGGCACGTCCAGCTCGGGCACCCGCACGCGCCCGGCGTGGTCTCCCTCCGCCGACGCCGTCGTGCAGGAGATCAGCCGGCCGTGCGGCAGGCGGGCCACCAGCTCCGCCAGCTCCTCGCGCAGCGGCCAGGAGGCGAAATCCCGCGCGGTGTGCACCACCGTCACCTCCCGCTGGGAGCCCTGGCGCACCAGCTCGGAGACGAACGCGATCATCGGGGTCACGCCGATCCCGGCCGAGAACAGCCACAGCGGACCGTCGCCGTCGTCCCCGAAACCGCCCAGCGTCACATCCCCGTACGGGTTGGAGATCTCGATGACGTCCCCCTCGGTCAGCTTGTCCAGGATGATCGGGGTCATCTCCCCCGCCGGGTCCAGCTTGACCGCGATGCGCCGCTGCCCCGGCTCACTGGGCAGCAGGGTGAACTGGCGCGGCTGCAGCAGACCGTCCTCGGCGCGGCAGAAGATCGAGACGTACTGCCCGGCCTGAGCCGGGGTCATCGGGGTGTCGTCGGCCGGCTCGAAAGTCAGGTCCGCGACGTCGTCGGCGGCCCGCACCCGGCGCACCAAGCGGAACGGCGCGCGCATCACGTCATTGGCCTGCACGGCGTAGAGCCCCTTCTCCAGGGCGATCAGGGCGTCGGCCATCAGCCAGTACACCTCGGTCCACGCCGCCACGACCTCCTCGGTGGCTGCCTCCCCCAGATCCTTCGCGATCGCCCCGAACAGGTACCGGTACACGGTCGGGTACTCCTCCGGGCGCAGCCCCAGCGAGGCGTGCTTGTGGGCCACCCGGGAGAGCACCTCCTCCGGGTACGAATCCGGGTGCTGCACGATCCACTGCGCGAACACCGCGATGGACCCGGCCAGCGCCCGCGGCTGGGTGCCCTCCAGCTGCGAGGAGCGGGAGAACATGCCGTCCATCAGGTCCGGACGGGCGGCGAACATGTCCCGGTAGAACACCGGCGTGATGTGCGGGATCCGCTCGGCGATGACGGGCAGGGTCGCCTCGACGACGGGGCGGGACTTCTCGGAGAGCATGGGGCTCCTTCCTCCGGTGATGGGATGCCCTTAAAAACTAGCACGGGAGATGCTGAATATGTCGGGGATGGCGCCCTTGCGGGGCGGGGCCGACGGCGCGCACCGAGACGGCGCTCCGGTGCACCGGCTTCACCGACCCGGCGCTCCGGTTCCCGAATCTGGCTTTTCTGGGAACGAAAGCGCCGTCTCGCGCAAGGGTGGGAACGAGAGCGCCGGGTCGCGGTGAGGCGGGAGGGTCCCGAACCCGCGCGCGCCCCGGGAAGGGTCAGGCGAGGGCGTCCTGCGGGGGGCGCAGGCCCAGCTGCACCATGACCGGGCCCATCTGTCGGGAATGCGGCAGCTCGGAGATGATCACGGCGTCCAGCTCCGCGTAGAAGGCCTCGCGCGCCCGGTTGAGAACCCCGCGCAGGGAGCACAGGTGGTTCAGGGGGCACTCGCCGTCGGGCGCCTCGCACTCGACCATCGGCTGGTCCCCCTCCAGCTCCCGCAGCAGGTGGCCCACGGACTCCCGACGTCCGGCCTCGGTGATCCGCACCCCGCCGAAGCGCCCGCGGGTGGCCTGCACCAGCCCCAGCCCGCTCAGGCGCGCCACGGCTTTGGCCACGTGGTTATAGGGGGTGGCCACCCCGTCGGCCAGCTCGTGGGTGGTCAGCTTGGAGCCCTCCGGCACCCCGGACAGCAGCATCATCACCCGCAGCCCGACGTCGGAGAACGCGGTCAGCTTCATCTGCGCGGCCTCCTCCCCCTGGTCCTGATCCGCCGCACCGGACACGACGACGGGGCCCGGAAACCGACTCCTCGATTCCCGGACCCCGTCATCGGCATGCGGTCCATCCTAGCGGCGGCGGCCAGCCGCCGTCGTCGGGCCGCGGCTCAGGCGCCCAGGCGCCGGGCCAGGGCCTCGCGCTGCTCGCGGATCTGCGGCGGCACGTGGTCCCCGAGCTTCTCCAGCCACTCGTCGATCCCGGGCAGCTCCTTCCTCCACTCCTCGGCATCCACCCGCAGGGCCGCGGCCACGTCCTCCGGGTCGGCATCCAGCCCGTCCAGGTCAAGATCCTCCGGGGTCGGGACCACGCCCACCGGCGTCTCCTGGCCGCCGCCGGTGCCGTTGAGCCGCTGCACGATCCACTGGATCACCCGGGAGTTCTCCCCGAAGCCCGGCCACGCGAACCCGCCGTCGGGGGTGCGGCGGAACCAGTTGACGTAGAAGATCCGCGGCATGTTCTGCTCGCCGTGCTGCTGCGCGATGTCCAGCCAGTGGTGCAGGTAGTCCCCGGCGTTGTAGCCGATGAACGGCAGCATCGCCATCGGATCCCGGCGCACCACGCCCACCTGGCCCTTGGCCGCGGCCGTGGTCTCCGAGGACAGCGTCGCCCCCTGGAACACCCCGTGCTCCCAGTCGAAGGACTCCGAGACCAGCGGCACCGTGGTCTTGCGGCGCCCGCCGAAGATGATCGCGGACAGCGGCACGCCCTCCGGGTCGTGGTACTCCGGGGCGAGCATGTCCACCTGGTCGATGGGCGTGCAGAACCGGGAGTTCGGGTGCGCGGCCGGCCGACCGGAATCCGGGGTCCAGTCCTGACCGGTCCAGTCCGTCAGGTGCTCCGGGACCTCGTCGGTCATGCCCTCCCACCAGACCCCGCCGTCGTCGGTCAGCGCCACGTTTGTGAAGATCGTGTTGCCCGCGGCCACCGCGCGCATCGCATTGGGGTTGGTGGACCAGCCGGTGCCGGGGGCGACGCCGAACAGCCCGGCCTCCGGGTTGATCACGCGCGGGCGCCCCTCGGCATCGAAGGTGATCCAGGAGATGTCATCCCCGACCATCTCCGCGGACCAGCCCTCCACCGTCGGGTGGATCATCGCGAAGTTCGTCTTCCCGCAGGCCGACGGGAAGGCACCGGAGATGTAGTGGACCTCCCCCTGCGGGTCCGTGACCTTCAGGATCAGCATGTGCTCGGCCAGCCACGCCTCGTCGTGGGCGATCGCGGAGGCGATGCGCAGGGCGTAGCACTTCTTGCCCAGCAGCGCGTTGCCGCCGTACCCGGACCCGAAGGACCAGATGGCCCGCTTCTCCGGGAACTGCACGATGTACTTCTCCGGGTTGCACGGCCACGGCACGTCCTGCTCGCCGTCGGCCAGGGGCGCGCCGACGGAGTGCAGGCACTCCACGAAGAACGCGTCCTGCCGGGTCATCTTCTCCAGGACCTCCGAGCCGATGGTCGCCATGATGCGCATCGAGCACACCACGTACGCGGAATCGGTGATCTCCACCCCGTAGCGGGGCTCGGCCGCATCCAGGTGCCCCATGACGAAGGGGATCACGTACATGGTCCGCCCGCGCATCGCCCCGCGGAACTTCTCCGTGAGGATCCCGCGCATCTGCTGCGGATCCATCCAGTTGTTGGTGGGGCCCGCGCCTTCCTCGGTCTCGGTGCAGATGTAGGTGCGCTCCTCCACCCGGGCCACATCCTCCGGATCGGAGAACGCGGCGAAGGAGTTGGGGAACTTCTCCTCGGCCAGGCGCACGAACGTCCCGGCGTCGACCAGCTCGGTGGTCAGCCGATCCCACTCCTGCCGGGAACCGTCCACCCAGTGCAGCTGCCGCGGCTGGGTGAGCTCGGCGACCTCCCGCACCCACTCCAGCAGGTGCCGGTGCGTGGTGGGCGCGTTCTCCAGCGCCTCGCGCACGGCCGGCTCCAGGCCGCTGGTTCCGACGACGTTGTCAGTCATGAGATTCCCTTCAGGTCCGGCCCGCACGTCGGGCCATCACGCACTTCGTTGTGTTCGGCGCTCTCCCGGTGTGGCCACGGCAGCGATCCATCGGAGAGAGGGGACGACGCAGCCACGCGGGTGGGAGCCCGTGTGATGGGACCAGCGTAACCCGGAACGCCCGGGGCTGCGGCACACGTGACACGGCGACGACGTCGAGGCTCTGGGTGGGTCCTGACGCCGCTGGACGTGCGGGCCTCTCACGCTCTGCACGCGGGGTCAGCCTGACGACCGGCGCGGGGGTGCGAGTGGGAGCGGGCCGGTTCCCCGGGTGGTCTGCGTGGGAGCTGCTCGCACTCTGATCGCGCTCTGCAACCGAGGTCACAGCCCGGCGATTGGCGCGAACCCGGGGGCGCGTGTACGCTGGTATCTGGTTCGAGCGAGCGCTTCGGCGCTCGTGATCGCGGACCAGGCGCCTGTAGCTCAACGGATAGAGCATCTGACTACGGATCAGAAGGTTGGGGGTTCGAATCCCTTCGGGCGCACCACATCGGAAGCCCCGTCACCACCTGGTGACGGGGCTTCTTCGCGTTCCGGGGCGGATTCCGCCGCAGTCCACTCCGCGCGGGGCCCTCACGACGGCGCGAGACCGCACGTTCTGGGCGAGGGCGGGTCAGAGACGGGCGGACGACGTCGGGCGCTCAGATCGCCAGGTCCAGGGGCAGGTCGGAGATGTCGCGCAGGCGGCGGCCCTGCACCATCGTGTGCATCAGCTCCGCACCGGCCGGATCCACCGCGGGGTCGATGGCGTCCATCAGCTCGTGCAGCGCGAAGTGGTAGACGCAGTCCAGCTCCCCCGTGCCCAGGGCGACAGCCGCCAGGCGCGAAGGCATCGGCTCGCCCGTGACCATCACCAGGTGCGGGGCCCGGCCGCGGCGGTTGCGGATCAGCTGCTGCGCCTCCGCCTTGGCCTGCTGGGCCCGATCGCTGCGCAGCGTCCACCGGCAGGAGACCACCGCGTGCAGCAGCGGCTTGGGCTGCACCGCGGAGCGCAGGGGGCTGGCCGAGGCCAATGGGCCCAGCGGATCCACCAGGCGGGTCACGGCGTTGAGGTCCCGATCGGACAGCGGCGAGCGCATCACGACGACGTCGGGGGCCAGCAGCTCCGCCTCCGCACCCAGCACGGCCCGCAGATCCCGGCTGCCCTCCACGATCTCGCGCAGCGCCGCGAGGTGCTCGTACTGCTCGAAGATCTCCGAGGCGTCCCGGATGGTCCCATCGGCTCCGCGGTCCCCCAGCCGGCGCACCGTCCATTCCCCGGGCCGGATCCCGTCCAGGGCCTGCAGCACCGCCTGCAGATACGCGGCCACGGCCCGCTCGAAGCTGCGGCCCGCGGAATGCCCCGGGGAGCGCGGGTGGGCCTCCACCGCCCCGATGCCCTCCGCGATCGCCCGGGCGTAGCGCAGGCTCGAGCCCGAGCCGGTGTCCGCGTTGGAGGGCACCCCGGAGCCCGGACGGGTCACCAGGACCCGCTCGTCGATCAGGGCGCGGTGGAAGACCCTGCGGGCCCGATCCAGCAGATACTCCGGGCCCTGGCGGCGGGAGGCGGCCCGCTCCGCGCGGGTCATGGCCTCCTCGTGGGGTTCGGCCTCCGCTGCCGTTCCGACGACGTCGGCCGGGCGCGGGGTCTCCCGCGGGGTCGAGGCGCCCTGGCCCGGGGCCTCCGGACCCGAAGCTCCCGAACCAGGGGCCTGCGCGGGCATCACGGAAGGGGCGGCGTCGGCCGGCCGCTGCGGGGCCGAGGGCTGTTGGACGGCGGTCTCTGCGTCGGCGTCCCCGCCGGCGGGTTCGGCGAACTCGGCGAGGTCCAGGGAGAACAGGAACTGCTCCTGCCCGTCGGTCTGCTCGGTGGACCTGCGGCGCCTGCCGGCCATGGTGGCTCCTCCTCTTACCGTCCGCTCCCGGTGTTCTCCCGGGGCCATGCACACAGTACCCGGTGCCCCGACGGAGTACCGGCGCACGACCCCTCAGCCGGAGACAGCCCCGGCTGCCGCTCGGGCTCGAGCAGCCCTCTCCCGTGACCCAGCCGATTCTCCGGCGACACGGGCCCGCACTACACTGGCCTGGAAGGCCCGGGCCGCACGCCCGACGTCGCGGACTGCCCCGCCCGAGGCACCGACGCGCACCGGGCGCGGCCTGAACGCATCGACCCTGGAGAGCAAGTGAGCATCAACATCACCGTGGTGGACGAAGCCGGCGAAGTCCGCGACGTCGAGTGGACCGAGAACCAGACCCTCCTGGAGTGCCTGCATAAGAACCAGTACCCGGTGCTGGCCACCTGCGGCGGCAACGCCTCCTGCGCCACCTGCCACGCTTTCCTGGACCCGCAGCACTACCCGGCCGGCGGGGAGCGCACCGAGGAGGAGGAGGACCTGCTGGAGATGATCGACGACGTCGCCACCGAGTACTCCCGGCTGTCCTGCCAGACCGAATACCACGAGGGCCTGGACGGGGCGACCGTGACCCTGAAACCGGGTATGTGATCTCTGTCCCCGACCCCTCCCCCGCATGAACGCACCCTTCACCTCCCGGCTGCGCGCGGCCGTCGCCCTGATCGCGGCGGGCCTGCTGCTCGGCGGCTGCTCGGCCGACGACGCGACGGACCACTCGGCCGGATCCGCCGCCGCCTCCGCACCGACGACCTCCGCGCACCCCACCGGCACCGTCGCGGCGGCCCCCACCGGATCCGGCTCCCAGGCCGCCGCCCCGACATCGAGCGGGTCCCCCACCGCCGCCGCGCAGACCCCGACGGCGGTCCCGTTCTCCCCGACGGCGAGCCCGACCCCCGCCCCTGCGGCCTCCCCGACGGCATCCGCGGACCTGAGCACCGCACCCGCACCGAGCGTCTCCGCCGCCCCGGAGACCGCCGAGGCCTCCGGCCGGTGCACCACCGGGGACCTCAACGTGCAGATCAGCTCCACCGGCGGGGCCGCCGGGTCCGCGACCTACGCCGTGCGCTTCACCAACAGCTCCGACCGGGACTGCACGCTGTCCGGATACCCCGAGGTCTCCTTCATCGACGATTCCGGGACGGAGCTGGGCGCCCCGGCGATCCCGGCCAGCGAACAGACCGGGGAGGCCACCCGCCTGCGACTGGGACGCAGCGCACAGGCGATCCTGCGCAGCACCCAGCCGGAGCTGTACGGGCAGCAGTGCGCCCGCACCAGCGCCGCCGGGCTGCGGGTGCAC
Source organism: Rothia sp. BD8 (assembly GCF_044878465.1). NCBI lineage: Bacteria > Bacillati > Actinomycetota > Actinomycetes > Micrococcales > Micrococcaceae > Rothia > Rothia sp. BD8. The sequence goes on from NZ_JANJES010000004.1 coordinate 23,811, forward strand.
GCCCCGGACTCGGAAGGCAGCCTCGACGTCGCCCTGTCCCTGCCGGCCTGCGCCGATGCGCAGGTCCAGCAGCTGTCCATCGGGCCCATCGACGCCCGCGGCTGAGCGCGGCGCGCGGCACCCGCGGGTCACAGGGTCACAGGGTCACAGGGTCAGCGTGGCATCGTCATAGGAGTACCGGGGTCCCCTGCCGTACTCAGGGTCCTTGCCGCGTCCCACGTTGACGACCACCACCGACTTCAACCCGGTCCCGGCCAGCAGATCCGCGTCCAGACCGGCGGCATCGAACCCGGTCATGGGACCCGCGGCCAGGCCGACGGCCCGCACGGCCATCACGAAGTACCCGACCTGGATGAAGGCGTTGGAGCGTCCGGTCTCCTGCGCCAGCTCCTCATCCTCCCGGTACATCTGCCCCATCTGGGGGCGGGCCGGCAGGAAGCGATCGAATTTGTGGTGCCAGGTCTCGTCCACGGCGAGGATCGCGGTCATCGGCGCGGCCGCGGTCTTGGGCTGGTTGCCGGGCATCATGTGGGAGACCAGACGGTCGCGGGCCTCACCCTGAGACACCCAGACGATGCGCAGGGGCTGGGAGTTGAAGGCGGTGGGACCCATCTTCGTCAGCTCATAGATGGCCCGACGCTGGTCTTCGGTGACCTCGGCGTCCTCGAAGGCGCTGACGGTGCGGGCCTCGAACAGACGGTGCAGGTCCTCCTCGGACAGCTGGGCGACGGCGGCGACATCGGTCATGGGGGCTCCTGAGGCTGGGGGGGCGGCGCGGCGATCACCGCGCACCGGATTCACTTCACGTGTAAACCTTATGCTTCGCCGGGCTATTCCGGGGTGCGACGGGGTTGCTCAGACAGCATGGCCGTTCGGCCTGTCAGTCGGGGGCGGCACAATGGGGACCATGCCGCACGCCCTGGACCGCTTCACGCCCGCGACCCGCGACTGGTTCGCCGGGGCCTTCGGCGCGCCCACCGCCGCGCAGGAAGGGGCGTGGGAGGCCATCGCGCAGGGTCGGCACGCGCTCGTCGTCGCCCCCACCGGCTCCGGCAAGACCCTCGCGGCCTTCCTCTGGGCCCTGGATCGGCTGCTGCTGGGCGGGGGCGGCGCCTCGGGCGGGGGCGCGGACGACGCCGAAGCCGCGACGCCCGCACGTCACGGCGGGGATGCCGGGCGCACCGGGAAGCGCCGGACGAACGCCACCCAGGTCCTCTACATCTCGCCCCTGAAGGCCCTCGGGGTGGACGTGGAGCGCAACCTGCGCGCCCCGCTGGTCGGCATCACCCAGACCGCGCGCTTCCAGGGCACCGAGCCGCGGGAGATCTCGGTGGGGGTGCGCTCCGGGGACACCCCCGCCGCCGAGCGTCGGGCCCTGCTGTCGAACCCGCCGGACATCCTCATCACCACCCCGGAATCCCTCTATCTCATGCTCACCTCGAAGGCGCGGTCCAGCCTCACCCAGGTGCACACCGTGATCGTGGACGAGGTGCACGCGGTGGCCGGGACCAAGCGCGGCGCCCACCTGGCCGTGACCCTGGAGCGCCTGAACCAGATCCTGCCCCACCCCGCCCAGCGGATCGGCCTGTCCGCCACCGTGGAGCCCGTGGAGACGGTCGCCCGCTTCCTCGGCGGCACGACCCCCGTCACCGTGGTGCGCCCCGAGGCCGCCAAGACCTGGGACCTCACCGTCTCCGTGCCCGTGCCGGACATGTCCAACCTGACGGTGCCGGTGCCGCGGGAGCAGCCGCGCGTGCGCACCGGCATCGACCGGGGCTCCGCCGCCAGCGGCACCGCGACACTGGAGGACGCCCTCGGCCTGGACCTCGCCTCCCCGCTGGCCGGGCCGCCGCACGACGACGCCGCTCCGAAGCCCCTGCCGCCGGAGCCGGTGCACGAGGTGGTCGCCTCCATCTGGCCGCACGTGGAGGAGCGGATCGTGGACCTCGTGGAGGCGCACCGCTCCACCATCGTCTTCGCCAACTCCCGCGGCCTGGCCGAGCGCCTGACCTCGCGGCTGAACGAGGTCCACGCCTTCCGGCAGGTCCAGCGCGGGCTGCTGGACCCGGAGCAGACCCCCGGCCGACGCGGATCGGCCGGGGCCGGGATCCGGGAGCAGCGGATGGGCGCCGGGGAGGCCCGCGCCGCCGCGTCGTCGGGCGGGGCGTCGGGCATAGTTTCGGCCGCGGCGTCGGGCGGGCCCGTACCCGATGCCGATGCCGCAGCCGAGATGCCCTACGCGCCGCCGGCCGTGAACCACCTGACCAGCGGCACCGCGGCGCCCGAGCTGGCCCGCGCCCACCACGGCTCCGTGTCCAAGGACCAGCGCGCGCTGATCGAGGATGCCCTGAAGACCGGGGCGCTGCGCTGCGTCGTCGCGACCTCCTCCCTGGAGCTGGGCATCGACATGGGCGCGGTGGACCTGGTGATCCAGGTGGAGTCCCCGCCGAGCGTGGCCTCCGGGCTGCAGCGGGTGGGCCGGGCCGGGCACCAGGTGGGCGAGACCTCCCGGGCCGTGCTCTACCCCAAGCACCGCGGGGACCTGCGCGACGCCGCCGTGACCGTGGAGCGGATGCGCGCCGGGGCCATCGAGAAGCTGCACGTGCCCGCCAACCCCCTGGACGTGCTCGCCCAGCAGACGGTGGCCGCCGCGGCGCTGGGGCCCATCGACGTCGAGGCCTGGTTCGAGGCGCTGCGGCGCACCGCGCCCTTCGCGGCTCTGCCCCGCTCCGCCTTCGACGCCGTACTGGACCTGCTGGCCGGGAAGTACCCCTCGGATGAGTTCGCCGAGCTGCGTCCGCGCCTGATCTGGGATCGCGACGGCGGGGTCCTGGAACCGCGCCCCGGGGCCCAGCGGATCGCGGTGACCTCCGGCGGCACCATCCCGGACCGCGGCCTGTACCCGGTGTTCATCGTCGGCGGGGACGAGCAGACCGGGCCCAAGCGGGTGGGCGAGCTGGACGAGGAGATGGTCTATGAGTCCCGCGCCGGGGACGTCATCGCCCTGGGGGCCACGAGCTGGCGGATCGAGGAGATCACGCACGACCGGGTCAGCGTCTCCCCCGCCCCGGGGCAGGTCGGCAAGCTGCCGTTCTGGCACGGGGACGGGCCCGGGCGCCCGGTGGACCTCGGCGAGGCCGTGGGCGGGTTCACCCGGGAGCTGGCCTCCCGCCTGGAGACGGGGCAGGACGACGCCGCCCGCACGCGCCTGCGCGAGGCCGGGCTGGACGAGTGGGCGGCGGACAACCTCCTGGCCTACGTGCGGGAGCAGACCGAGGCGACGGGGCAGGTGCCGAGCGAGAAGACCCTGGTGGTGGAGCGGTTCCGGGACGAGCTCGGGGACTGGCGGGTGATCCTGCACTCGCCCTACGGGATGCCCGTGCACGGGCCGTGGGCTCTGGCCGTGGGGGCGCGCATCGAGCAGCGCTGGGGCCTGGACGGCTCCGCGATGGCCGCCGACGACGGCATCGTGCTGCGCATCCCCGCGATGGAGGACACCCCGCCGGGGGCGGAGCTGTTCGCCTTCGACGCGGAGGAGATCGAGCGGATCGTGACCGAGCAGGTGGGCTCCTCCGCGCTGTTCGCCGCCCGCTTCCGCGAGTGCGCCGCGCGGGCCCTGCTGCTGCCCCGCCGGGACCCGGGGCGGCGCACCCCCCTGTGGCAGCAGCGGCAGCGCTCCGCGCAGCTGCTGGACGTGGCCCGGAAGCACCCGGACTTCCCGATCATCCTGGAGACCGTGCGCGAATGCCTCCAGGACGTCTATGACCTGCCCGCCCTGCGCCGGCTGCACGAGCACATCGCGGCCCGGCGGATCACGGTCCGGGAGCTGGAGACCCCGGAGCCCTCCCCCTTCGCCAAGACCCTGCTGTTCGGGTACGTGGGGCAGTTCCTCTACAACACGGACGCGCCCCTGGCCGAGCGGCGGGCCGCGGCCCTATCCCTGGACCCCTCCCTGCTGGCCCAGCTGCTGGGGCAGGAGGAGCTGCGGGAGCTTCTGGACGCCCAGGTCATCGAGCGCACCGAGGCCCAGCTGCAGCGCCTGGCCCCGGACCGGCGCCTGCGCGGGGCGGAGGGGCTGGCGGACCTGCTGCGCCTGCTGGGCCCGCTCAGCCCCGAGGAGGCCGCGGCCCGGCTGCGCCCGGAGGAGGAGACCGCGGGGGCCGTCGCCGCGGGACCCGGCTCGGCGTCGGGCCGCGGGACGGGCGCGGACGACGCCGCGGAGGACGCTGCGGGCACGGACGACGCCGCGGAGAACGAGACGGCCGACCCCGGCGTCGTCGCGGACTGGGCGGATCGGCTGGTGCGGGCCCACCGGGCCTTCCGGGTGCGCACCGGCGGGATCGAGCGGATCGCGGCCGTGGAGGACGCCGCCCGCCTGCGCGACGGGCTGGGGGTGCCCCTGCCGATGGGGGTGCCCGCGGCCTTCATCGAACCGGTCGCGGACCCGCTGGGGGATCTGGTCTCCCGGTACGCCCGCACCCACGGGCCCTTCACCACCGGGCAGGCCGCGGCGGCCCTGGGGCTGGGCCGGGCCGTCGTCGAGACGGTGCTGCGGCGCCTGGCCGCAGACCGGCGGGTGGCGACCGGGCGCTTCCTGCCCGCCGAGCTGCTCTCCGCCCGCGGCCTGGACCCGCGGGATCCGGGCGAGGAATGGTGCGACGCCGGGGTGCTGCGCACGCTGCGACGCCGCTCCCTGGCCGCGCTGCGCGCGCAGATCGAGCCGGTGGATGCCGCGACCTACGCCCGCTTCCTGCCCGCCTGGCAGCACGTGTGGGCTCGGGGTGCCGAGCAGGATCCGCGGGCCGCGGATGAGGACGGGCTGCTCACGGTGATCGACCAGCTGGCCGGAACCGCGGTGCCCGCCTCCGCCCTGGAGACCCTGGTGCTGCCGGCCCGGGTGCGCGGCTACGCCCCGCGGATGCTGGATGAGCTGCTGGCCTCGGGGCAGGTGCTGTGGACCGGGGCCGGGACCGTGCCCGGGCAGGACGGCTGGGTGAGTCTGCACCTGGCCGGATCCGCGGACCTGACCGTGCCGGAGCGGCCGGCGATCCCGCTGGACCAGCTGAGCGCGGACGCACGCACCGTGTACGCGGCGATGGGCGACGGGGCGGATTTCCTGCCGCGGATCGCCGCCCGCGCGGGCCTGCCCCTCGGGGCCGCCGGGGATGGACTGTGGGAGCTGGTGTGGGCTGGTCTGGTGACCAACGACGGGATGGCCGCGCTGCGGGCCTTCTTGGACGGCGGGAAGACTGCGCACGCCCGGCCGAGGGGCCCGGCCCGCTCCCGGTCCCTGGGCCGACGCGGGGCCGGGCGGATCTCCCGGGCGCAGGGGGCGCGTCCTGGGCGGTACGCGGGGCTGGCGGCTCCCGGTCGGGCCGGTGCCGGTCTCAGCTCCGGTGGGCTGGGGACCGGCGGGTCAGGTGCCGGGGCCGACGGCGGCGTCGGCGGCTGGGCTCTCGGTGGGTCTGGCCGTGTTCCTGGCGGCGGGGCGGCGGAGATCTCCGCGCTGAGTCCGCAGCGGGAGCGGGAGCTGTCCGGGCGGTGGTCCCGGGTGAGCTCGTACCTGTCCGAGGAGCCCCTGGAGCCGACGGTGCGCGCCGTCGCCCTGGCGCAGCTGATGCTGGACCGGCACGGGGTGCTGACCCGGGGCGCGGTGCAGCAGGAGGACTCCCCCGGCGGCTTCGCGGCGGTGTATCAGATCCTCACGGCCCAGGAGGATCAGGGCGAGGCCCGCCGCGGCTACTTCATCGAGGGGCTGGGCGGCGCGCAGTTCGCCGCCCCGGCCACAGTAGATCTGCTGCGCGCGGCGGAGATCGACGAGCAGCTGGAGGCCTCCGACGCCTCCGAACGGACTCCGCAGGTGCTGGTGCTGGCCGCCACGGACCCCGCCCAGCCGTACGGCGCGGCGCTGTCCTGGCCGGATCCGATCCCCGGGGAGTCGCTGCTGCGGGGTGTGGCCGGTGGGAGCCGGGGATCGGGTCCTGAGGGCGCCTTTGCCGGGGGCGGCGCGGCGTCGGCCGGGGACGGCGCGGCGTCGGCGGGGGCGAAGACCTCCCAGGCGCGCCCGGGCCGGAAGGCCGGGGCCCTGGTGGTGCTGGTGGACGGCCGCCCGGTGCTGTACGTGGAGCGCGGCGGCAAGACCCTGCTGGCCTTCACCACTCGCGTGCTCGACCTGGAGCTGGCCGCACCCGCGGTGGCCGACGCCGTGCGGGCCGGGGCCGCGCAGAAGCTGGTGGTGGAGAAGGTCAACGGCGTCTCCGTGCTGGAGCGCGGCGCCCCGGCCGAGGACGGCTCCCCCGACCCCATCACCGCGTTGCGCGAGGCCCTGATGGCCGCGGGCTTCGACTCGACGCCGAAGGGCCTGCGGATCCGGCGGTGAGACGGCGAGGCCGATCCGCCATTCCGCCCGCGAACCGGATCGTGTCCCGCGCCTACCCGCGAACCGGATCGTGCACCCCGGACCGGATCATCCAGCCCCCGCTGCACGATCCGGTCCACGTCCCATCTCAGGCGACGGCCCGGGCGTGGACCAAGAGCTCCGGAGGCATCGGACGGTCCAGCTCCCACAGAATCCGCATGGGCTTCTCCCCCTGATGCTCCCGATACCGCACCGTCCCCAGGCAGGTGAACGGCTCCGTGCCGATATCCCCGGCGGTGGCCTCTCGCACGCACAGCAGCACCTGGGACCCTCTCTGCTCATGCGTCCGATACCTGAGCCCGGTGGGACTGCCCGCGGCGGTGGAGCTCTGGGACTCCCAGTGGAACAGCGACTCATCCACCGCGTAGTCCCTATAGAGGGTGCTCGGGGAGAACTGCGCCTCCGATTTGCGCAGGGTCACCAGCAGCAGGTCCACCTGCGCCTCGGGAAACCATCGAACTCCGGAGACCAGGGACCCCGGGGTCCCCTTCGTCCGCGTGCCCAATCCCAGCGCGGCGGCGAGTTCATCCCTCGAATATCGGGCATGGCTGCGCAGCGGACTGCTTTCCAGCGGTCCGTTGAGCCTCTCCGGCAGCGCGCGCGTCTCGGTCTCGCACACGTCCAGCAGCTGGAGCAGCTCACGCCTCACGTGGACGGATCTCGCCAGCCGCTGCAGCGCCTCAGTCATGCCCTCCGGGGCGCCCTGAGGCCAGAAGGAGAAGTACAGCATCGGCGCGAAGGGGTCCTCCGCCCGCACCCGGGGATCCAGAGCGGGGTCCAGCAGGCGTCTGTAGGCGCGGATCCGCTCCGGATCATCCACATGCGTCAACCCCCGGATCCTCCGGAGCAGATCGTATTCTGCGGACAGCGGTGGGAGAGCGTCATCCGGCCGAGCCCACACCTCCAGCGCAGACCAGCAGGCGGGCCGCTGTTCCCCGCGCATGCTGCGGCTGGAAGCGCCGTAGATATCGGCCAGCGTCCGTCCCGATCCCTCCAGATAGGCCCGCAGGGAGCTCTCCGCACCGGTCTGATCGGCGTGCTGGCGGATATCGGCGACGAGCTCACGGGTGCTCAGGGACAGCTGCGACCTGACGTTGGCCAGGACCTCCTGCTGCGCCACCCGATCCAGGATGATCTGGCTGCCGGACGGCAGGAACGGGAAGCCCTGCTCGATGCCGGCCACGAGACGGCTGCGGGACAGCCCGGTCAGCGCCCGCAGCTTCAGGTCGAAGCGGAACTGCGCCGATTGATGGCCCACGAAATCCAGCACCGTGAGCACCGACTTGCCCGGCGCCCGACGCAGCCCCCCGCCCGAGCTGCTGCAGGAAGATCGTCGCGGACTGGGTGGGACGCAGCATCAGCACGGTGTCGATCTCCGGGATGTCCAGCCCCTCGTTGAACAGGTCCACCGCGAAGATGCAGGTGATCTCCCCGGCGCGCAGAGCCGCCAACCCGTCGTCGCGCTCGGAGGTGGACGAGGTCCCGGACAGCGCCACAGCCGGCAGGCCGGCCCGGCGGAAGCACTGGGCCATGAAGCGGGCGTGCTCCACCGACACGCAGAAACCCAGCGCACGCATCCTGCGCGGATCCGTCACCTGGTCCCGGACCGCGTTGATGACCTTCCGGGCGCGAGCATCATGATGATCCAGCACCGAAGCCAGCTGTCGGGTCTCATACTCGCCGCGCCGGAAGGAGAGCCGGGACAGGTCCACGTCATCCCAGATCCCGAAGTAGTGGAAGGGGACCAGAAGGTCCCGCTCCAGCGCATCCCACAGCCGCATCTGGCTGGCGATGCGCCCGCCGAAGTGCTCCTGCGCGACGTTCACCCCATCGGTGCGCTCCGGCGTCGCGGTGAGCCCCAGCAGCTCTCGGGGCGTCAGATGATCGAGGATCCTCCGATAGGTGGCGGCCTCCGCATGGTGGAACTCGTCCACCACGACGATGTCGAAGTGGTCCGGGTTCCACCGCCGCAGCTGTTCCGGACGGCCCATCGACTGCACCGAGGCGAAGACATGCTCCCCGAAGACCGGTTGGTGGCCATCCACCATCAGCTCCCCGAAGGCGCCTTCGCCGAGAACATCCCGGTACGTGCTCAGCGCCTGCTCCAGGATCTCACGCCGGTGAGCGAGGAACAGCAGCGTGGGCCGAGGCCGGGCCTCACCCGACAGCTCCCGATAATCCAGTGCGGCCATGACGGTCTTGCCCGTCCCCGTCGCAGCGACCAGCAGATTGCGGTGCCGGCCGTGGACCGTCCTCTCGCTGCGCAGCTCCTCCAACATGGTCCGCTGGAAATCGTACGGTCGGACTTCCAAGCCGGACAGTCGCGGGCTCACACCGTCGGCTCTTCCTCGACCGGAGGCCCGCATCAGCTCCGCGTCCAGGCGGTCGCCGTCCCGGTCCGGGTCGTAGTCCTCGAAGGCCGGATCATTCCAGTAGGTGTCGAATGTGGCCGAGAACCTCTCCATCAGGGCAGGGGTCGCGGTCTGCGAGATGCGGACATTCCACTCCAGTCCGTCCAGCAGGGCATCGCGGCTGAGATTGGAGCTGCCCACGTACCCGGTGTGGAAGCCTGTCCCGCGGTGGAACAGCCATGCCTTCGCGTGCAGCCGGGTGGACCGGGCGTTGTAGCTGATCTTCACCTGCGCCCCGTACTCCCGCACCAGCTCATCCAGGGCCCGTCGATCCGTCGCACCGATGTACGTAGTGGTCAGCACCCGCAGCGGCACCCCGCGCCGTCGCAGGTCCTCAAACCCGTCGCGCAGCAGACGCGTTCCGCTGCGCTTGATGAAGGCGCACAGCAGATCCACCCGATCGGAGCTCAGCATCTCCGTGCGAAGCTCCGCGTGCAGCGAAGGATCCGCCGGGGCGTTGGTGAGCAGGGCGACGTCGGACAGCGGAGTCGCGGGACGACGCAGCGGCTGCGCATCCTCCTCGAGGACCTGGGTCAGCAGCTGCGCCTCGGGCGGCAGCTGGGCGCCCCCGGTGTCATCGGGAACGACTCGCAGAAGTCGATTGGCGAATTCGCGGCGCTGATCCGCCGGCAGCTGCTGCAGAGCATCGCTGATCTGACGTCCCAGGTGACGAGCCAGGATGTGGGGCAGATCAGCGGGATCGATGCGCTCGCGGACCGGTATCAGGTGGGGCGCGGCCGTGAGAGCGGCGTCGAGATCCCGATCGATCAGCCGTTCGTACAGACCCACGGCCAGTTCCATGCGTCCCAGAGGGCCGGGGGTGGTCGGCGTCGCCTCGGTCATGGTCCTCGCTTTCCTCGGAGGTGGCTCCCGCATCGACGGGCGGCATCTTCCCGCAGCCTATCCGCATGTGTCAGGAAACGAGGGTGCCGTGGCCGGCGGGCGCGGACCGGATCGTGCATCGTGGGCCGGATGATCCAGTGCATCTCGCACGATCCGGTCCGCGAGCCGTGCGCATCCCGCCCGTGAGCCGGGGCCGACGGGGCGGGCTAGGCTGATGCCGACCGGAATCGGCGAGCGCGGAAGGGGCCGACGTGGACCACCAGCTGCGGCGCATCCACCGGGAGACGGCGCGCGTCCTGCGCGAGCGCCTCGCCCCTGCGGTCTCCCGCGTCGTCGGCGCCGCGCTGACCCGGCACATCGACCGACGGCGCCCCACACCGGCCAACGCCGCGCCCGCACCCGGTCCCACGAGCCCCGCCGATCACGCATCCACGGCCGATCCAACCGGCGCCACCCCGGCCTCCAGCGGGTCAGGCGACCGCCCGTCGGGCAGTCCGGCATCCGGCCCGACGGGCATCGCCACGCCGCAGGCCTCGGCGGGCATCCCCACGCCGCAGACCACAGCCGATCCCCGCCGCCCCACCCGCGGCCTTTACCTGCACCGCGCCTTCCGGCTGCCGCTGGGCCGCACCCTGCGCTACCACGTGTACGCCCGGGGCATCCGCTGGGATCGGCCGGTCGGCGTCGTCGTCTACCTGGACGGGGACTACTGGGTGCCCGCCCAATCCCGGGTGCATCAGCCCACCGGCGCGACCATGCTGCGCCTGGGGGCCATCGCCAGCGCCCGCAACCTGGTGCTGATCGCGGTGGACACCCCGGACCGCCGCTACTCCAAGGAGGGCTTCACCTGGTGGGTGCGGGCCCGGGCCAACGGACGGGTGCTGCGGGTCGCCGCGCGCCTGGCCCGACGTCGCCTCCCGGTCGATCCCGCCCGCACCTGGGTCATGGGCTACTCCGGGGGCGCCGAGTTCCTGACCTTCGACCTGCTCGCCCACCGGGCCCCGGCCTGGCTGCGCGGCGGGGCCATCATGGTCGCCGGGGGCGGCACCCGCGCCACCCCGCAGCCTCCGCCCGAGGCCGCCGCCCACCTGCCCCTGCACTGGTGGATCGGGCAGGCCGACGGCTCCCCGGATAGCTCCGGACCGCTGTGGTCCGCGCAGGCCGCAGCCGCCGAGGGGATCCGCGCCTACCGCCGGGCCGGATGGCGTGGGATCGTCCGGCATGAGCTGCCGGAGGTCAAGCACACCGACTATGACCTGCCCGGGATCCTGCGGGCCACCCTGGACGACGCCGGGCTGCGGCCCCGCGGTACCCGGTGATGGCCCGCCGATCCCGTCCCGTCTGCCCGGTTCCACCACGAGCGGGCGTCTCCCCCACCCGCATCCGGCTGCCCAACGATGAGCACCACGACACCGTCGCCGCGTACCTCACGCACCGGTTCCCGCCGCACGACGTCGAGCACACCGCCGCTCTGTTCGCCCGCGGGGCCGTCTTCGGGCCCGACGGCGAGCCCCTGGGCGCCGACGCCTCCTACCGTCCCGGCGGGCACGTGTGGGTCTTCCGTCCGCTGCCCTCCGAGCCTCCGGTGCCCACGGATCTGCCGGTGCTCTACGAGGACGAGCACGTGCTGGCGGTGGACAAGCCCCACGGGCTGGCCGTGACCCCACGCGGCGGCTTCGTGCGCCAGACCGTCGTCACCCTGCTGCGGGCCCAAGGGGAACGCGACGGTGACCCCGCGGCCGCGCTGATCTCCCCGGTGCATCGGCTGGATCGGCTCACCGCGGGGGTGCTGCTGCTGGCCAAGACCCGGGAGGCCCGTGGGCCCCTGCAGCGCCAGTTCGAGGCCCGGGAGGCGCGGAAGGTCTACGAGCTGCTGGCTCCGCTCAGGCCCCAGCCGGCGGAGGGCATGTCGGAGGACCCGGTGGCGATGCCGGCTGCCCCCGATCCGCCCCTGCGGGTGCGCTCCCGGCTGGTCAAGCCGGAGGGCTCCCTGCGGGTGCTCAGCATTCCCGGTGCCGCCAACTCCGTGACGGAGGTGCGCCTGCTCGCCGCCCGCGACGGCGACCTCGGGCTCTACGAGGCGCGGCCGCTGACCGGACGCACCCACCAGATCCGGGTGCACCTGGCCGGGCTCGGGCGCCCGATCCTCGGCGACCCCCTCTACGGACCCGCACCGACCGACGTCGCCGGAACCCCGGAGGTCCCGCTGGCACTGCTGGCCCGTCAGCTGCGGGTGCGGCATCCGGTGACCGGCGCGCCCCTGACCCTGCGCTCCCGCCGTAGGCTGGAGGCACCCGACCCGTGAAGGAGGCCGCCGTGGCCGAGAACTCCGACCCCCGCGCGCCGCAGAACCGAAGCGCCGGCGCCCCGCAGGACCGGGCCGCGCGCACTGCGACCGGCAGGGAACCGGCACCCCACAGGGGCCCCGCAGCCGACGGGGAATCAGCGGCGTCGGAGGGCCCGCGCTCGGCCCGGCACCGCGAGCGCTCCGTCGCCTCTGCCCGCGAGGAGGCCTCCCAGCGGGCGGAGCTTGCCGCGCACTCCGTCCTCGAGCTGTTCACCCACCGCCTGCTGGGGGTCCCCGGGACCCTGATCGGCGAGCCCGCAGCGCCCGCGCCGAAGGAGCTGAAGACGAAGGTGCTGGGCTGGAACTACTGGTGGCAGACGCACCTGCTGGACGCGATCGTCGACGCCGGGCTGCGCGCGCACCGCGAGCACCGCTCCGAGCTGGCCCGCGAGTGGCTGCAGCGGGGGCGTCGGCTGCTGCGCGGCATCCGCTGGCACAACGGCGGCACCTACGTGAACTCGTTCTTCGACGACATGGCCTGGCTGACCCTGGCCGTGCGCCGCCTGGATGCGCTGAGCCGGAAGGTCGATGGCGAGGGCAGCGCCCCGGCCCAGGACGCCGCCCGGACGCTGTACCCGCAGCTGCGCCGGGCCATCACGGCCGAGACCGGCGGGGGCGCGTTCTGGTCCAAGAAGCTGGACTTCAAGAACACCCCGGCCACCGCGCCGATCGCCCTGGCCCTGGCCCACGCGGGGCAGGCCCAGACCTCCCAGCGGCTGCTGGACTGGCTGCGCGAGCGGCTGTTCGCCGAGGGCCAGGGCTACTGGGACGGCATCAAGCTGGTGGCGCAGCAGGACGGCACCGTGGAGCACCGGGTGGAGCGCAACCTGTACTCCTACAACCAGGGCACGGTGCTCGGCGCCCTGCTGGAGACCCCGGGGGCGGACCTGGAGCACGCGGAGGAGCTGATCGGTCTGATCGCGGAGAAGATGACCACGAGCCTCGAGGTGGAGGGCACCCCGGTGCGGATCCTCAACACGCGGGGCTCCGGGGATGCGGGGCTGTTCGCGGGGATCCTCGCCCGGTACCTCACCCAGGCGGCCCGGGACACCCGGTTGGCCTCCACCGCGCGGGCCACCGCCCGGGATCTGGTGCTGGCCACCGCGGAGCTGCTGTGGGCCGGGCGCCGGGAGTTCGACCCGGACCTGCCGCTGAACGAGGACGGGGTGGATGTGACCGAGGTGCGGGGCACGCCGGTGGCCGTGTTCTCCCCGGACGCCTCCCGGCCGACGTCGCAGACCCTGCCCGCCGGGGCTCCCGTGCAGCTGTCCTCGCAGGTGCAGGCCTGGACGATCCTGGAGGCCGCCGCCCGGCTGAGCTGAGATCCGGCGTTCAGCGGGTAGCCGAACCTCCCGGTCCGGGCCTGACGGGGGTGGCCCGGGCCCTCCCGGTGCGATAGAACCGAGGCATGAGCACTGTGCGCACCCCGGATCCCGTCCCCGGCTGGCTGACCGAGGAGGAGCTGGCCGCCGCCCGTCGGAAGCTGCCGATGGTCTACGTCCAGGCGATCCCGGTGGTCCTGGACCCGTTGGGCAACGTCGTGGAGGTCGGGCTGCTGCTGCGGCCCAACGAGGACGGGGAGATGGTGCGCTCCTTCGTCTCCGGGCGGGTGCACTACCGGGAGACGATCCGCGCGGCCCTGCTGCGCCACCTGGAGAAGGACCTGGGGCCGCTGGCGATGCCGCAGCTGCCGGCCTCCCTGACCCCGTTCACGGTCGCGGAGTACTTCCCGAGCCCCTCACAGTCCGGGCTGACCGATGAGCGCCAGCACAGCGTGGCCCTGTGCTACGTGATCCCGGTGCAGGGCGACTGCGAGCCCCGTCAGGACGCGCTGCAACTGACCTGGTTCACGCCCGAGGAGGCGATGGACGCGCAGGTGCAGGCCGAGTTCGAGGGCGGCGGCGGAGACCTGGTGCACCGGGCCCTGGCGCACATGGGCTGGGGTCGGTGCTGATCCGGAAGCTAAGGGACGGCGCCTTCTGCGAGGGCGCTGATCCGCCTCACCGCATCCGGGTCGTGCAGTGAGCCCGCCCGAAGCTGGCTCTCCAGGCGATTCTTCGCTCGCAGGAAGTGCTGCCGGTCTCGAGGACGGATCTGCCCGACCTCCACTTCTTGCCGATCCAGCATCTGCGCCAGGAACAGGATGTCGTCCACGTGCCTGTCCCATTCGCTGTCGCTGGTGTTGGACAGAGCCGCGCACTTGGCGACCAGGCTGCTGTACAGCGTAGGGCGCAGCACCATCCCCTCCTCACCGTCCACCATTCTCAAGGTGATCGCTTCGCTCCGGTCGAGGGCCTGCTGGATGCCGTGCCCCTCCAGCAGGCGCCGGCCGAGGACATCGTGCTTGGATCTGCCGGCATTGACGGGGATCAGCAGATCGATCTCCGTATCGTCTCTGCGCCACCGGACCTGCGGCCCGTCCGGGTTGGTGAGCACCGGACGGTACCCTGCGTCCTGCAGAAACCGGCTGGCGGTCACTCCGATCTCCGGGACCTCCCGATAGCCCAGACCGGCATCGATGTCTTCCGTGGTCCGCGCGGGCGCGACACCACGCTCCCAGGCATGCAGCTGGGCCATCTGCCCGCCGATGACGGTCCATCCGGAGGGCATCTCCCGGTACAGGGCGAAGAGCGTGGACCAGCCCCGGCGCTGGCGTTCGACCAGGTACGGCGCGTTCACCACGATGTTCGGGGTCATGATGCCCCGTTCCGCACCACTTCTGCGACCCTCCGGTCCTCACGGACGCCGGGTCGATGCGCCAGATCCACCAGAGCGGTCATCAGGTCAGGAGCAGCGTCCCGGCGATGGATCACCAGCTTCACCGGGGTTTCCGCCATGCGCTCCCTCGACCATTCGGTGGGAATCTTCCGCATCTGCACTTCCAGTTCACCGGGCACGGACATGCGGATACCGGGGTGGCTCACCCCGGTCAACGGGAGCCGGTCCAACAGGTCCGGATCCGGGGCAACCCACCGGATCTCCGGTTTCGGCCACAGGCCGCGGGACCAGGCGCGAAGCAATCGGGCGGGCTCGGCGGCAGATCGCAGCTGCTGCAGCCGACGCTCCACACGAAGCCGTTCGACGGCATCGGCTCGCAGCCGTCCTTCCTGAGCCGTGTCCACCATGCTGCGCAGGCGCTCCAACAGCATGTCGAAGGACCTCGGCGACATCGGCCGCACCGGGAAGGCGCCGTCAGCAACTCGGTTCTGCACCGCACTCCTGCTGATCTCCCACCTCCCGCCGAGCTTCTGCGCGGCCAGCCGGCCTTCGGCGATCAGCGTCCGCGCTCGGCGCTGACTCACGCCCAGGTGCTCGGCGGCCTCCCGCACGCTGAGGGTCTCCCGGTCGACCTCTCCTGCCGGTGCCCCCGCGCCGCGCCGAGGCTGCGCCGTCTGCTCCCGCTGCGCCATCGCGCCCCACCCCCTTCCGGAAGCCCTGTTGGCGGAACCCTTGTGCAATCCTGCGTATCCGGAACCCTAGTGCAATGCGGGGTCGGAGGAAAGACCCCCGGCACCCCGCCCTTGACCCGCGCCCCCCCGGACCCGCGGCGTCGGACACCCCACCCCGTAGGATGGACGGGTGCCGACCGCAGAGAGCCCCCAGCGTCCCACCCCCGGCGTCGCCGCCAGCAACCCCGGCGCCGAACCCGCAGAGAACACCGCCCCGCCGTCCGGAACCGCCGCCTTCGGCTTCGCCGTCGGCGCCCGCCTGGCCGAGACCGACGACGCCCGCGGCACCCGCAGCGCCCGCGAGCGCAACGACGGCGGACGGTTCCTGGGCCGCACCGGGGTGATCACCACCCCGCACGGATCCATCGCGACCCCCGCGTTCATCCCCGTGGGCACCCAGGCCACCGTCAAGGCGGTGCTGCCCGAATCCATGGCCGAGCTGGGGGCGCAGGCGCTGCTGGCCAACGCCTACCATCTGTACCTGCAGCCGGGCCCGGAGGTCCTGGACGCCGCGGGCGGGCTGGGCGCGTTCATGAACTGGCCCGGCCCCACCTTCACCGACTCCGGCGGCTTCCAGGTGATGTCCCTGGGCTCGGGGTTCAAGAAGGTCATCGACATGGGCACCATGACCGGCGCCGTCGGCTCGGATGGGCGCCCGGTGGGCGATGACGACGTCGCGGCGGGCAAGGAGCGCATGGCCTACGTGGACGACGACGGGGTGACCTTCCGCTCGCATCTGAACGGGGACCGGCACCGCTTCACCCCGGAGGTCTCGATGCGGGTGCAGCATCAGCTGGGCGCGGACATCATGTTCGCCTTCGACGAGCTGACCACCCTCTACAACTCCCGGGGGTACCAGGAGCTGGCCCTGGAGCGGACCCGCCTCTGGGCGCTGCGCTGCGTGGCCGAGCACCGCCGACTCACCGAGCAGCGGGCCGGAAAGCCCTACCAGGCGCTGTTCGGGGTGATCCAGGGCGCCCAGTACGAGGACCTGCGCCGGAAGGCCTGCCGGGACCTGGGCGCGATGGGCTTCGACGGCTTCGGGCTGGGCGGGGCCCTGGAGAAGGAGAACCTCGGCACGATCGTGCGGTGGTGCTCGGAGGAGCTGCCGGAGGCCAAGCCGCGCCACCTTCTGGGCATCTCCGAGCCGGATGACATCTTCGTGGCCATCGAGAACGGGGCGGACACCTTCGACTGCGTCTCCCCCACCCGGGTGGCCCGCACCTCCGCGGTCTACTCCCCGGACGGGCGCTTCAACGTCAGCAACGCCCGGTTCAAGACGGACTTCTCCCCCATCGTGGACGGCTGCGACTGCTACACCTGCACCCACTACACCCGCGCGTACCTGCACCACCTGTTCAAGGCGAAGGAGCGCCTGGCCGCGACCCTGGCCTCGATCCACAACGAGCGGTTCATCGTGCGGATGGTGGACACCGCCCGGGAGACCATCGCCTCCGGAGACTACTTCGCCTACCGGGACGAGTTCCTGGGCCGGTACTACGCCGCGCGCACGACGCCGGGTGCGGCGCCGAGCGCGGCGGCATCCGGTGACGCGGCGTCGGCCGGGAAGGGGCGGGCATGAGCATCCTCGCCACGGTCCCGGCCCGCCAGATCGTCTCCGTCTCCCAGGATGTGCGGGCCCCGCGCCGGGAGGTCTACGCGGCGTTCCTGGATCCGCTGCGCCTGGCCGCCTGGTACGGCCCCGAGGGCTGGATCGTCCCGGTGCACACCATCTCCCTGGACGCCCGCCCCGGCGGGATCCTGCGTCTGGCGATGGTCCACCACGAGAACCCCGGCCAGGCGGTGCCCCTGTACTCCACGTTCGTCTCGGTGGTCCCGGAGCAGCTGCTGGAGCACCGGGAGTCCCTGCCCGGCCCGGACGGGCAGGCCAGCGACGCGCAGGTGCTGCACCGCATCGAGTTCCTGGAGCGGGAGGTCGACGGCGCCCCGGGCACCCGGGTGGTGCTCAGCCAGGGGCCCCTGCCCCCGGAGGTGCACCCCGGGGTGGCCGCCGCGTGGCGCTCCTCCCTGCGGCGCCTGGCCCACACGGTGCAGGCCGAGACCGCCCGCCCCCGCGGCTGAGGCCCGCCCCGCACCGGGTCAGTCCCCGCACCGGGTCAGTCCCGGGAGCGGAGCGGGCCGTGGCGCAGCTTCGAGGGCCACCACACGGCGTCGCCGATGTCGTGCACCAGGGCCGGGACCAGCAGGGCCCGCACCAGGGTCGTGTCCAGCAGCACGCCGAAGGCCACCAGGAAGGCCAGCTGCGCCAGGAACATCAGCGGGATCACGGCCAGGGCCGCGAAGGTCGCCGCCAGCACGACGCCGGCCGCGGTGATCACCCCGCCGGTCAGGCGCAATCCCCGCAGCACCCCCTCGCGGGTGCCCGCGCTCAGGGACTCCTCCCGCACCCGGGTCATCAGGAAGATGTTGTAGTCGATGCCCAGGGCCACGAGGAACACGAAGGCGTACAGCGGCACCGTGGGGTCCGCGTTCGAGAAGCCCAGCAGGTGGTGGAACACCAGGGCGCCCACCCCCAGGGCCGCGAAGTAGCTGACCACGGTGGTGGCCACCAGCAGCAGCGGGGCGAGGATCGAGCGCAGCAGGAGCATGAGGATCACGGTGATCACCGCGAGGATGATCGGGATGATCAGCGCCCGGTCCGCGCTGGCCGCCTCCAGGGTGTCCAGCTCCTGGGCGGTGGTCCCGCCCACCAGGGCGTGCGGGTCCGCGGCGGTGATCCGGTCCCGCATCCGCTGCAGCGTGTCCTCCGCGGCCGCCGAATCCGGGGCGTCGGACAGGGTCACCTCCAGCATCACGTCCCCGTCGGCCACGGAGGGCTGCGCCCCGTCGTAGGGCGGGGCGGAGCGCTGCTGCTGATCCAGGGGCACCGTGCCGGTCGGGGAATCGGCGGCGACGACGCTGACCGAATCCACTCCGTCGGTCTCCCGCAGGATCTGCCCGGCCCGCTGCTCGGCGTCGGCCGCGACGATCACCTGGGCCGGGGTCCCGGAGCCGCCGGGGAAGTGCTCGGCCTGGATCTGCTGGCCGTCCCGGGCGTCGGAGTGGCCGAGGATCAGCTCGGACTGCGGGACCCCGGAGGCCCGGAACTGCAGGGCGAAGGCCGCCATGATCACGAGGGCTGCGGCGCTGACCAGCCAGATCGGGCGGGCTCGGCGCCCCACCCGCCGCGCGATGCCGCCCCACAGCCGGGCCGGGGGCGTGAAGTCCTCGCCTCGGAAGCGCGGACGGGCGGGCCAGAAGGCCACACGGCCGAAGATCAGCAGCAGCGCCGGCAGGAGGGTCAGGGCCGCGAGCATCGCGAAGACGATGCCGGTGGCGGCCACCGGGCCGAGGGCGGCGTTGGTCTTCAGGGAGGAGAACATCAGGCACAGCAGCCCGGCGATGACGGTGCCGCCGGAGGCGGCCACCGGCTCGATGGTGCCCCGCCAGGCCGCGCGCATCGCCGCGGGCACCGTGCGGTGGGTCTGCAGGGCTTCGCGGTAGCGGGCCACGAACAGCAGGGAGTAGTCCGTGGCCGCGCCGATGACGAGGATGAACAGGATGCCCTGGATCTGCCCGTTGATGCTCAGCCACGCGGCGTCGGCCAGGTGCCAGATCACCAGGATGGAGGCGGACAGGGCGGCCAGGGAGGTCAGCAGCACCAGGATCGGCAGCAGGGGCGAGCGGTAGACCGCCAGCAGGATCACGAACACCACGGCCAGGGCCACCGCCAGCAGGATGCCGTCGATCCCGGAGAAGGCCTCGGCCAGATCCGCGGTGAACCCGGCCGGGCCCGTGACCCACCCGCGCAGGCCCTCGGGGGCCTCGTTCAGCCGCTCCCGCAGGGCGGTCACGGCGTCGTCGGGCTGCGCCCCGGAATCCAGGGGCAGCACGATCTGCAGGGCCTTGCCGTCCTCGGCGGGGATCGCCGGGGAGGCCGCCCCGTCCAGGGGCACCTCGCGGCCCGGGTCCTTCGCCAGCTGCTGGGCCCAGGCGGTGTCCTGCTCGGTGATCCCGTCCGGGTTCTCCAGCACGACGATCGCCGGGATCGCGTCGGATTCCTTGAAGTCGGCCAGGCGCTGGGCCACCTCGGTGGACTGGGCGCTGGCGGGCAGCCGGTCCGTGGCCGATTCCGAGGTCACCTCGGAGATCTTCCCGAAGTAGGGCCCGCCGATGCCGGTTACCGCCAGCCAGGCGAGGATCAGCAGGGCCGGCAGCAGGATGCGCAGCCAGCGTCGGCCCGGGCGGGCCTGCGGATCCAGGTGCTGGGGGTGGTGCTGGTCGCTGCGCTGCTCGTCGTGGTGGTCGCTGCGCTGCTCGGTGCGTGGGGCGCTGTGCTGGGCGTTCACGGGGTCTCCTCGGGGTCGGTGCGGGGGTGCTCGGCGTCGTCGGCGGCACCGGGGGGCTGGTCGGGGCGGGCGGGAGGCTGCACCGCATCCGGGCCGCCCAGGGCGGTGTTCAGCCCGGTCAGGAAGGCGTCGATGGTGCCCAGCTGGGCGTGGTCGAAGCGCTCGGCGACGGCGCGCATCGCGGCCAGGTGCCCGGAGAAGTGCGCGAAGAACTCCCGCCGGGCGTGCTCGGTGAGCACCAGCACGCGGGAGCGCCGATCCCGCGGGTGCGGCTCCCGGCGCAGGTGCCCGGCCGCGACGAGCCGGTCGATCAGGGCCGTGGCGGAGGCTGTGGTGATCTCCAGGTGCGCGGCGACGTCCTTGGGACTCGTCAGCTGGCCGCGCTGCTCCCGCACGATCAGCAGGCGCAGGGTCGCCAGGTCCGTGGCGTTGAGGCCCATGCCGTCCTTGAGCTCGGCGTGGGCGTGGTCCAGGGTCTGGCCCAGCACCTGCAGCTGCTGCAGGACCCGCAGGACGGCGCCGTCGGGCTGTCTCACCCACCATCACCCCTCGAAAATCTAACTAGATTATCTAGCAGTCTAGGGGGTGGCTCCGGTCTCCGCCACCGCGGATCCGGCCAGACTCAGGACCGGGAGCGGGCGGCCTCCTTGGCCGCGGCGCGCACCACCTGCAGCTGCCGGGTCTGCGGCCCCGGGGACCCGGAGAGCACCGCACCCTCGAACTCCCCGGCCTCGGCGTCGTCGAACTGGTGGGCCTCCCGGGCCGCGGCGGCCTCATCCCGACGCCGCAGCCGGCGCACGTGCAGGCACCCCCACAGGTAGACCAGCAGGGCCGCGGCCAGCCAGATCAGCTCCGTGAGCACCGCCGAACCCACGGGCGCCTCCGGCAGGTACACCCGGGAGCGGATGGCCCCGAGAGCCACGGCTGAGGGCACCAGGTGGTGCAGGATCTGGTACCGATCCGGGGCCATGTCCAGCGGCAGCAGCAGACCCGAGGCCGGCACCCCGCACATGATGAACACGCCGATCAGCCAGATCATCACGTCGTTGCGGATCAGCAGCGCCCCGCCGACGGCGAAGATCTGGATGCTCACGGACATCAGGAACAGGATCGGCCACACCGTCCAGTCCACGTCCGCGGGCAGGAAGCGCACCACGTGCACGGAGATCAGGTACTGCAGGCCCGTGTTCGCCGCGGCCACCCCCAGCACCCACGCCAGTCGGCGGTACCAGCTCCATCCCCGTCCCACCAGGCCGATCATCATGCCGGCGATGTTGGACCCGACGATCCCGCCCAGACCCAGGTACATCATCGACATCCCGAAGCGGTCGTTGGCGTGGGTCGGGGCCAGATCCACGGTCTGCGGGGAGACCTCCCCGGACACGGCCGCGAACACCGTGGTCACCGCCGACTCCGCCTGGATCCCCGTCCCCGAGGCCACCAGCACCACCGGGCCCTTTCCGGCCTCGGCCCCCGGCACCTCCGCGGCATCGGCAGCGGGCACGAAGGCCCCGCGGGCCCGCCCGTGCAGCATGTCCTGCCGGGCCTGCTCGGCGGAATCCACCCGGTGCACCTCGTAGGCGGGCAGCTGCTCGAGGGTCTTCGCGATGCTGGTGCCCTGAGCGCCGTCGGCCACCACATCCAGGACCATCCCGTTGGGTGCGGGGTGGTGGACCAGCCCCAGATACATCAGCGGCATCGCGATCGCGAAGAACATCGGCAGGCGGATCGCGGCGTGCAGACCCCGCCGATTCTGCATCTGCTCGTCCGAGACCACCCGGCGGCTGCCGAAGAATCCGCGGAAGCCGCGGGTGGAGGCCACGGCCGCGCGCAACTGCTCCCTGGCCCGTCCCTCGGCGCGGGTGCCCGGAGTGTCTGCGACCGCTTCCTGCTCGTCCTTCTCCGCCGGCACGGCGTCGGCATCCGTGGGACGGGGACGGCGCAGGAAGGAGGCCCCGAGCAGCGCCAGGGCCAGGAAGAACCACAGCAGCAGGGTGATCACGTTGCCGGCCAGTGAGGCCGTGGGGAAGTACAGCAGCTTGCGCAGGGCATCCAGCAGCGCCGGGGTCGGCAGCCACGGGTGCAGAGCGGCGACCACCGGCGGGACCAGCTCCGTGGCCATGCCCGCCCCGGAGGAGGGCACCCCCAGCAGCACCAGCAGGAAGATCGTGGGCAGGGCCATGTACAGCCCGATCACCCGCATGCCGCCGGTGTGGAACAGCATCACGATGAAGGAGGCGAAGGCCATCAGCAGGAAGATCGGCAGGGCATGCACCTGGAATGCCGCGTAGACGCTGTACCCCACGAAGGTCGCCAGCGTCGCGTAGGCCAGCGCCAGCACGGCCATGATCGAGATCGCCACCCGTGCGGAGAGCTGCGCCAGGTTGGAGCGCAGACCCGTGGCGGTCATGAACCCGGCCATCATCACCGGCAGCCCCATGAACAGCAGGGACAGCCCCAGCCCGTCGCCGCCCGGCGGGGGCACGAGGTCCTGCACGGTGGGCGCCGGCGCCTGCTCCGCGGATTCCGCCTTCCCCAGCTCCACCAGGACCTTCGGGGCGATCTTCGCGATGTAGGACTCGGCGAACTGCGTCGCGGAGGTGGAGCCCATGCTCGCGACGTACTCCGTGTTGGTCTGCGGGTCCCAGGCGGCCCGGACCTGCAGGGCCTCGATCTGGCGCTTGGCCTCCTCGGCGGAGTCCACCGCGGAGACGTCGTAGGAGTCCCCGGCCGCGGCGTCCAACCGGTCCACCAGGTGCTCGGCGCTCGCGTCCTGGGCGACGACGGCGACCTTCAGATGGTGCGGGGTCGGGGCGTGCATGCTGAACCCGTAGATCAGCGGGAACATCACCGTCATGAACAGCGGCAGGACGATGGAGAACTTCAGGATCCTCCCGGCTTGGCGCTTGAGAGTTCCGGTGCTCAGTCGCGCGGCCATCGGGGCTCCTCCGGGGTTCGGGTCGGGACGCCGGGCGCGGCATCGAGGGCGGTCTCGGGGCGATGGGCCCCGCCGCGGCTCCGCTCCGCCCCCGCTGGGGTCCTCGTGTGGGCACCCGCGCGGCGCTCCTCGCGGGTGCGGGTCAGCAGCACCAGCGCGATGGCCACGGCCCCGCCGATCGCGGTCTCCGCCAGGCGCGCGGTGAGCACCGTGCCCACCGAGGAAGGGTGCCCGAGCTGCAGCATGAGCAGGGCCAGCGGCGTGATGAACAGGGTCGCGAAGGCGTAGTTGCGCAGCACGTACGTCTCGGTGAGGAACTGGAAGATGATGACCCACACGACCAGGTGCCAGGGCTGGGGGTGCTGGGAGAGCACGAAGGCGGTGATCAGCACTCCGCCGAGGGTCCCGATGACGCGCTGCATGCCCCGGTGCAGCCTGGCCCGGGAGTTGGGCCCGGCGATGGCCGCGGCCGCGGCGACCATCGCCCAGTAGGAGTGGGACAGCCCCGAGGCCTGGCCCAGCAGCCCGGCGATGAGCGGCGCGAGGAAGAACATCAGGCCGTAGCGCACGGCGCGACGTCGGTCCATCCCGTGCGGGCCCGGCGGCGGGGCCACGTGGCCGCGTCGCCCCTCCCCCAGCAGGGCACCGGCCAGACCCGCGAGCACGGACCACGCGGCCGTCGCCCCGGCGGTGCCCAGGCCCTGCGACCAGGAGGCGGGGTGCGGGATGGAGCCGATGGCTCCGGCGGCGAAGATCAGGAAGGTCGAGCCGGCCGGGCGCAGACGCAGCACGGCGGTGAGCACGGCCCCGCCGCCGGCGACCAGCCCGCACACCGCGACCACCAGCCAGGGGTCCGCGTGCGCCCGGGACAGCCCCAGCCCCAGCGCGATGCACACCAGCAGCATCAGCGCCGCCTGGCACTGGTGGCGCAGGCGCAGCCGCGGGGCCTCCTGGCGCCCGTAGATCGCGGTGAAGGCCCCGAAGGCCGCGTAGATGCTCAGGTCCAGCCGCCCCAGGGCGAGCAGCAGCAGCTGCGGCAGACCCACGGTCAGCGCGATGCGCACGGCGGGAACGTGGTCCTGCGTGGGCGGGGCGAAGCGGACGAGCTGATGCAGGGGACCGGTGGGCACGGGCGGCGGGAGCTCCTGGGTGAGGCACGGCGGCGGAGACCCTCCCATCCTAGGGCCCGACGTCGTTGTGCACCGGCCGCGCACCCGGCGCACCCGCGACGCGGCCCGGTCACCCGGCCCGGGGCGCCCAGGTGAGCCTTGTAGGTTGGGATCATGCCCCTCGGTTCCCTGCTGCCCGACGATCCCCTGCGGCTGTGGCGCATCGTGACCGACCTCAGCCCGCGCGCCCTGCCGGTGCCGGGCCCGGCCGGGCCGGCGGAGACGGTCAAGGACTACCTCCCGGAGCACCACCTGCCCTGGGAGCCGGTGACCGGGCACCTGAGCCTGCATCGGGAGCGCACCTGGCGCCATCGGGTCTACGCCGGCCTGGTGGATCACGCCCGGCTGGTCGCCGGCGCCGTCGCGGCGGGGACGATGCCGGAGACCCCCGACGACGCCTCCGCCGGGAAGGCTTCGGAGTCGAGGCGACCGCAGGAGCTCACCGCCGTGTTCGCCCTGGAGGTCGACGAGGAGGGCCGGGTGCTGCCGGAGACCCTCGAGCTGTCCCGGGCCGCCTGGCGAGCAGCCGGTGCCCCCGGTCCGGACTACGCGAGCCAGCTGCCGCGGTGGCGCGAGCAGCTGCTGGAGCACTGGGCGCACCGGGAGGTGCTGATCCGCGGCCGGGGGCAGCCGGGTGACGGCGGGCGGCGGCTCACCCAGGAGGATCTGGCGCAGGCGCTGAGCCTGACCGACCGGATCCTGGGCGAGGGAATCCTCTCGGGGCCGGTCTCAGCGACGGTGCGGGTGGCCAGCCGCCGGGTGCGCCGCACCCGCCGCCCCGAAGACTCCCCGCGCGTGCCGGTGCTGAACCACCCCAGCGCGGCCGCGCTGGACCGGGCCGACCACCGCACCCGCTTCCGCCAGGCCGCGGCCGGGCTGCTCGGGGTGGACGCCCCGGAGCATCCCGCCGACGTCATGGACTCCCGCACCCGCCTGTACTACGCCGTCGCCCCTCAGCAGGTGCCCCTCGGCGCGCCGGAGCCCTCCCCGGCCACGGCGGCCACCCAGTTCGCGGTGGACGCGGCCCTGAGCCGGCTCGGCGCGCGCGAGGGCCTGTGGACCTGCCCACCGCGCACGGCCGCCGGGACACCCGGACCGGAGACCTCCCGGGAGATCGCCGCCGCGATCCTCGTGCACCGGGCCCGCGCCCTGGCCGAGATCCCGGATCCCGCGGAGGTCTTCGACCCCGAGCCCCTGCCCTGGACCCCGGGGCGCACCGTGCCCGTGCCGCACCCGGACCTGGCCGGGCACGAGTTCCTGCACGCCGTCGTGGACCCGGCCTCCAGCGCCTCCGGCCCGGTGCCGGGCACCGGACCCTACGGGGTGCGGGTGGTCCTGGCCCCCGGGATGCCCGAGCATCCTCCCTTCCAGGCGCTGCCCGCCGGACGCGAGATCGGGGTGATCGATGCGATCGACGCCGTCCTCAACGCCCTGCCGCGCGCCGGCGCCGATCCCGCGGCGGATCAGGGCGAGTGGGAGCGCACCGCCGACGCCGCCCTGGCCGCCCAGGAGCGCACCCGCGAGCTGCTGGCCTCCCGGCAGCGCTTCCACGAGGCGGTGCCCCTGCTGCTGCGGGCGGAGGAGATGACCCGGGACATCGGGCAGAACATCCGCGATGCCCAAGCCTCCGTGGACGCCCTCACGGCGGACCTGGTGCGGGCCGAGCGGGCGCACCGCACCGCCCAGATGCGCCGGCACGGGCTCAGCGACGCGATCGCCGCGCATCTGCACAAGGAGCCGGGCGTCTGGCGCCGGGCCGCGAGCCTGGGCCGGGCCCGGGTGCCGTGGCGGGAGCGGCTGGAGGACCTGCGCACCGCGCAGGAGACGGCCGCCCGGGAGGAGGACGCCTGCCAGACCCGGGTGGGCGCGGCCCGCCGTCGGCTGCATGCGGCCCAGCAGAACCGGGACGGGCTGCGCGATGAGCTGGAGCAGTCCCAGGAGACGGCCCGGGCCCTGCAGGCGGAGCTGGCGGCTTACCCGCACCCGGAGCACGCGATCGACCAGGAGTGGCTGGGCGGCGGCTGGTCCGGGACCGGTCCGGCCTGCCCGTGGCTGGATCCCGAGGTGCAGCGGGCCCGGACCGGGACCTACCGACTGGCGGTGCGCCTGCACGCCCTGACCCTGCTGCACCTGCCCCGGGAGTTCCGGGACGGACTGAAGGCCGCCCGCGATGTGCTCTCCGGGCGCCCGGTGCCCTCCGCAGAGGCCATGCTCGCGGCGGTGCAGGTGCTCAGCGCGATCTTCCCCGAGATCCGCGTGGACCCGAACCTGCTGCCGAGTCTGCTGCGCGGCCTCGGCGAGCGCCGGATCGGCTGGCTGCTCTACGACGACGCCGCCCGCGTCTCCCCGGCCGTGGCCTACGCGGGTCTGCTGGGGGCCCGGCGCGGCGTGCTGCTGCCCGGTCCCCCGGGGCGGCAGGCGGCCGGCGAGCCGGCGGCCGGGCCGACGTTCCTGGCACCCGACGCCGCGGCGCAGCGGGCCCTGGCCCGGGCGGCGTCGTGCGGGGCCTCCTGGGCCCCGGCGGTCTCCAGCGCCTACGATCTGGGGCTGGGCCGGGAGGCCGCGGCGTCGGGGACCGCGGGCGCAGGAACGCCCTTAGGGCGGAGGGGGCGGCCTCCCGTACACTGACACGGTGAGTTACTCCCTGCTGAACATCCCCGGTCTGCCGCAGTGGATGGACATCACCCTGGTGGTCGTGGATGCGGTCATCCGGATCATCGCGCTGTGCTGGATCCCGTACAACCGGAAGCCGGCCGTGGCGCTGGGGTGGCTCATGGCGATCTTCCTCATCCCGTACATCGGCATCATCGCGTTCCTGGTGATCGGCTCCCGCTATCTGCCCAAGTCCCGACGGCAGCGTCAGTCGCGGATGAACGAGCTGATCCGCGAGCAGATCGGGGATCAGGCGATCCTGGGTCGGCACGACCATCTGCGGGAGCCGGCGGTGGCCGCCGCTCAGCTGAACTACCGGCTGGGCTCCCTGCCGCTGACCGGCGGCAACTCCTTCGAGCTGCTGCCGGACAACCACGAGTCCATCCGGGTGATGGCCGACGCCGTGGACCGGGCGCGGGAGTACGTGCACTTCGAGTTCTACATCGTCGCCTACGACCAGACCTCCGCTCCCCTGATCGACGCCCTGTTCCGGGCGCATGAGCGCGGGGTCAAGGTGCACATCCTCATCGACCACCTGGGCTCGGCCGGGTATCCCGGCTACGGCGAGCTGGTGAAGATGCTGGATCGCTCCGGGATCTCCTGGCACCGGATGCTGCCGATCCGGCCGTGGCGCCTGGAGTGGCAGCGCCCGGACCTGCGCAACCACCGGAAGATCCTCGTCATCGACGGCAACCTCGCCTTCTCCGGCTCGCAGAACATCATCGACCGCTCGTACAACAAGCCGAAGAACCTGCGCAAGGGCCTGCAGTGGAAGGACCTGATGCTGCGCATCGAGGGACCGCTGGTGGATGAGCTGAACGCCCTGTTCATCTCCGACTGGTACTCGGAGACCGAGGATCTGCTGCTGGATGAGGTGGACCAGGAGCTGCCCTCGATCGACGGTGGGGTGATGGCCCAGGCGGTGCCCTCCGGGCCGGGCTTCGACACGGAGAACAACCTGCGGCTGATCAACCAGCTGATCTACAACGCCGAGGACCGGGTGCTGATCTGCTCCCCGTACCTCATCCCGGACGATTCCCTGAAGATGGCGCTGACCACGGCCGCGCAGTCCGGGATCGACGTGACGCTGATCGTGTGTGCGAAGGGCGACCAGTTCTTCGCCCACTACGGCCAGCAGTCCTACTACGACAGCCTGCTGGAGGCCGGGGTGCGGATCATGCTGTACCCCGCCCCGACGGTGCTGCACACGAAGTTCGTCCTGGTGGACCACGATATGACCTGCCTGGGCTCGTCCAACATGGATGTGCGCTCCTTCTCCCTGAACCTGGAGGTGACGATGATGCTGCTCAGCGAGGAGATCACCGCCCAGGTGCAGGACGTCGCCGAGCGGTACATGGCCGTCTCCGACGAGGTGGACCTGGAGCAGTGGCGCAGCCGCCCGCTGCGCACCAAGGCCCTGGAGAACGTCTGCCGCCTGACCTCCGCGCTGCTGTAGCTCCTCGGAAGGGGCGGAAGCAGGGTCGGGTGTGGCCCCGGCATCGGCCCGTTGACATGGCCACGCCCAGATGGCATTGTGCTCTGCATTACACCGTCGATCCGAAGGATGTGTCCACTATGGACATGAGGGCGCACGTGCTGCACTCCGGAGACATGGAGGCCGACTACACCTGGCTCCTCCTCAAACCCGAGCGCATCATCAAACCCGTCAGTCAGCGGGACGCCCCGCGCGAATTCGGTCTCGTTCCAACGCACGCCGTGCTCGTCGAGACACCCGAGGGGCGGATGCTCTGGGATACCGGTGTCCCTCGAGACTGGGCCAGTCGCTGGCAGCCGACCGGCTTCGACCAGTTCTTCCCTGTGGTCGATGACGCCGAAGACCCGGAAGCCTCCTATCTGGACCGCAGCCTTGCCCGGATGGGACTGAGCACCGAGAACATCGACCTGCTGGTGCTCAGCCACCTGCACTTCGACCATGCGGCCAATGCCCGAGCCTTCGACAACGGGAAGACCAGGATCCTCACCAGCACCGCCGAGCTGGAGGGAGTCAAGGGGATCACCGGCTACCACGAAGGCGCGCATATCCCCTCTGACTACGAGGGTCTGGACATCGGCGGCATCAGCGGCGATGAGGAGATCCTGCCGGGTGTCACCCTCCTGCAGACGCCGGGTCACACCTGGGGAACGATGTCCCTGATGCTGGATCTGCCCGACGAGGGGACGAAGATCTTCACCTCCGACGCCGTGTACATGCGGGATTCCTGGGGCCCTCCGGCCGTGGGGGCCGCGATCGTCTGGAACAATCTGGCCTGGCTGGACTCGGTGGAGAAGCTGCGCCGCATCGCCGAGGAGAAAGAGGCACAGGTCTTCTTCGGACACGACGCCGATCAGGCAGCTCACGAGATCCGCTGGGCCCCAGAGGGGCACTACTCATGATCCTCCACGACTTCCTCTGCGAGGCTCAGCATCGCTTCGAAGCTGGGTTGCCCACCATGGATGCGCCGAATCCGCCGTGTCCTATCTGCGGCGCTGCTGCACGGAAGAGGCTGTCGTCGGTCAACATCGGCAACCGGGCCGATGCCGGGCCGTCCCGTGAGCAGATGCCGCACAGCTGGGAGGGCGCCGGCCGGGGAGATCCCGACGTCCTGCACCACTGGCGGAAGACCATCGAACGCCGAGAGAAGCTCGAGGAGAAGTACCCCGAGCTCGCCGGCGACCGTCGTCCGGTGCTGGCTCATGAGGGGATCTTCGCCGGCCGTCCGCTGCGTGCGGGCGATGATGTGGGTCAGGCGATCGGCGATGCCCTTGCCTCAAGGGCGACACCGCCGCGGAAGGACTCTCCCTGAGGCGGCATCGCTCTCCGGCTCGGCCGAGAGCCGATATCGCACCCGGTGTCACTGGGCCTGATCGGACTCCTCGAAGAGGATGATCTGCCGGATCGCCCGAGCCTCAGCCAGCGTGTCCATGGCCTCGTTGATGTCCTCCAGCCGGATGCGGGAGGAGACGAGCTCCTCCACGGGCAGGTCCCCATCGCGCCACAGCTGCTCATACCGCGGAATGTCCCGGGAGGGGACCGCCGATCCCAAGTAGCTGCCGATGACGGTACGCGCCTCCGAGGTCAGGACCACAGGGTGGATCACCGACTCGGCCGAAGGGCTGGGCAGTCCGACGGTCACGATCCGTCCCCCCACCGCAGTCGCCGCAAACGCCGTCTCGAAAGCCCGCGGATGCCCCGCAGCCTCGATGACCAGATCCGCCGTGATTCCCTGCTCAGCGACCTGCTCCGGGGTCCACACCTCGTCGGCTCCCAGCTCGGAAGCGCGCTTCAGCTTGGCTTCCTGCGCATCGACGCCGATGACCTTGCCCTTGCCGAGCCCGATGGCCGTCAGCAGCGCGGCGATGCCCACCCCACCGAGACCCACGACCATGATCGTGTCTCCCTCCTGGGGATCGCCGGCATTGACCACCGCTCCTCCGCCGGTCAGCACCGCACACCCCAGCGGTGCCGCAGCTTCGGGAGGCACGTCCTCCCCGATCTTGACGACGCTGGACTCGTGGACCACTGCATGAGTGGCGAATGCCGAGACTCCGAGATGGTGCAGGACCTCCTCTCCGTCCGGCCGATGCAGGCGGAGCTTCTTCCCTCCACCCGGCAGATATCCGGCAGTGTTGGACTCCGTGCCGCGGGAACAGGGCAGCTTGCCGTCCGTGCGGCAGTTCGCGCATTCACCGCAGCGCGGCAGGAACACCGTGACCACGTGATCGCCGACAGACAGACCTGCCACTCCCGGGCCGACCTCCTCGACGACCCCTGTGCCCTCATGCCCCAGAGCCATCGGCAGAGGTCGCGGTCGGTTGCCGTCCACCACGGAAAGATCGGAATGGCAGACGCCGGCGGCCGTCATCCGCAGCAGCACCTCACCTTCCTGCGGCGGATCCAGTTCGAGCTCCTCGATGGCCAGCGGCTTGGAGTCGGCATAGGGACGCTCGGCCTCCATCGTGGTCAGGACAGCGGCGCGGATCTTCATGGTGTGCTCCTCAGCGACATGACACAGCGGTCGATCCCGCGATGGGTGCGGGAATCACATCCCACGCTACTCCGAGACCCAGACCACATCCATCCGCCGTCTGTGGCCCCGGCATCGGCCTGCTGTGATGCGCGGAGCCTTCGGCTGACAGCTCAAACCCCTTGTGGGAGGGCGGTTGCGGTGGTGATGTGGAAGGGAAGCGAACGAGTTCGAGAAGGAGTGAGGACATGACCGAGACCGTCACCGTTCCGCAGCCCGCCGGAGACACCAAGACCCGCGTGGAGAACGCCGAGCACGGGTTCGTCGCGCCGAAGGAGCTGCGCGACAGCCTGCAGAAAGTGCTCGTGGACCTGATCGCCCTGCATATGGTGGGCAAGCAGGCGCACTGGAACATCGTCGGCCCCAACTTCCGGGACCTGCACCTGAACCTGGACGAGATCGTGGAGATCGCCCGCGAGGCCTCCGACACCGTGGCCGAGCGCATGCGCGCCCTGCACGCCACCCCGGACGGGCGCCCCACCGTCGTCGCGGCCGCCTCGACTCTGCCGGAGATGCCGCAGGGCGAGGTGCTCACCACGGACGCGATCGACGAGATCGTCACCGCGGTGGAGGCCACCACCAACACCATCCGCGAGGTCCACGACACCGTGGACGAGGCCGACCCGACCTCCGCGGACATCCTGC
The DNA here is from genome assembly GCF_044878465.1 of Rothia sp. BD8. Classification (NCBI taxonomy): domain Bacteria; kingdom Bacillati; phylum Actinomycetota; class Actinomycetes; order Micrococcales; family Micrococcaceae; genus Rothia; species Rothia sp. BD8. Next base: position 55,057 of record NZ_JANJES010000004.1, read on the forward strand.
ACAGCATCCTCGAGAAGCTCGAGCAGCAGTCCTGGTTCATCAGCGCCGAGACCCGCCGCCCCGCCGCGGCCCGCTGAGACCCGGGGCGCGCTGAGACCCCGGTTTCGTTCTGAGATCCCGCGTTCGTGCTGAGATCCCGCGTTCGTGCTGAAATACCGCCCGACGTGCAGCATCTCGACACGAACCCCGCATCTCAGCAGGAGCCCCGCGCACGACGAAGACCCCGCTCCGGCACCAGCCGGGGCGGGGTCTTCTGCGATGCGCCCGGACAGGGAGGACCGCGGCACATGTGGACGAGGCCACCTCACATCCGCCGGTGCTGACGCGTCTACAGCATGAGCAGACGGAGGAGATGATCATGATGACCAGGCGACACACGGTGATCCAGACGGCGCTGGACGATCGCAGGCTCGCTCAGCAGCTCGGCCCGGCCGGCGCGACTACCGTGGGATGACGATGCGACTTCCCTTCGACCAGGCCGTGACCCGGCACGGCGAGACCGTGCTGCGGGTCTGCCGAGCCGTGCTCGGTCCCGGGCTCGACGCCGATGACGCCTGGTCCGAGACGTTCCTGGCCGCGCTGAAGACCTGGCCGGACCTGCCGGAGGAGACGAACACGGAGGCCTGGCTGGTGCGGGTCGCCCGCCGCAAGGCGATCGACGTCGTCCGCGCCCGGGCCCGGCACGCGACCCCCAGCGACGACCTCCCCGAGCGGGTCTCCTCCCTGGGCACCCCGGGCGATGACGAGCACGGGGTGTGGGCCGCGGTGGCGGGGCTGCCGGAGCGGCAGCGGCTGGCGATCGCCTACCACTACCTCGGCGGTCTGCCGCACACCGAGACCGCCGCGATCATCGGCTCAAGCCCCGACGCGGTGCGCAGAGCCGCCTCGGACGGCATCAGGAGACTGCGGCAGACCTACCACGACGGCGAGCACACGGAAGGAGCACCCCGATGACCGACAGCATGCCCGCAGGCGCGAGCCTTCCGACCGGTGACGGCGAGGGAGCCGAGTGTGCCGCCCTCTTCCCGATCGAACCCGGGGCGATGGCCGATCCCCACGCGCGCCTGGCCGCACGGGCCGGTGAGCACGGACTGCTCGACGTCGCCTACCGCACGATCGACACCCCCGTCGGTCCGCTGCTGCTGGCCGCGACCGAGACGGGGCTGGTGCGCGTGGCCTACGAACGCGAGGACTTCGACGCGGTGCTGACATCGCTGGCGGAGAGGATCAGCCCGCGGGTGCTGGAGGCCCCCCGTCGCCTGGATGCGGTGGCCGCCGAGATCGACGAGTACTTCGCCGGCCGTCGACGCGCCTTCGACGTGCCGCTGGATTACGCGCTGTCCTCGGGGTTCCGCCGGACCGTGCAGCATTGCCTGCCGCACATCGACTACGGCCGCACCCGCTCCTACAAGGAGGTCGCCGAACTCGTCGGGAATCCGCGGGCCGTCCGCGCCGTCGGCACGGCCTGCGCGACCAACCCGCTGCCGGTCGTGGTGCCCTGTCACCGGGTGCTGCGCGCCGACGGCGGCCTCGGCGGCTACATCGGCGGTCTGGACGCGAAGACGACCCTGCTGAGACTGGAGCAGGCGGCATGACCCCGACGGCGGCCCGCTGAGGTCCCGGATGTGTGCTGAGATCCCACTTTCGTGCTGAGATACCGCACGCCGTGCGGCATCTCAGCACGAACGGCGCATCTCAACACGAAGGCCTCATCTGAAGCGCGGACGCCGCATACGACGAGGACCCCGTCCCGGCTGCTGCCGGTGCGGGGTCCTCTGCGGTGCGCCCTGTGGGGCTCGAACCCACGACCCAGGGATTAAAAGTCCCTTGCTCTACCAACTGAGCTAAAGGCGCGCAACACCTCACACTACCGGCCCGACGACGGGCCCCTCAACTCCCCCGGCCCCGCACCGACACCGCCGAAGCCCCCTGTCGGCCCGGCCTCCTGCGGGATCGGTTATTGTCCTCGTCCGCCGGTGGCGCAGAGAACTGCGGGTGGCCCGGGGCCGGTCCTACACTGTTCGGATGCCCGAGAAGCCTGCCGCGCGCCACCACCGTCCCGTGAAGTTCTCCCCCGCGATGTTCGACCAGCGCGAGGGCGGCACCGACCCGGAGACCCTCAGCCAGGCCGCGCACACCTCCGCCTGGGCCCTGCTCACCCGCGGGCGGGCCAACCGGGACCCGGAGGTCACGGCCCGGCTCGTGGAGTTCACGGACCGCTTCGGGGTGGAGGCCCTCGCGCAGATGTGGGCGCAGGCCCCGGCGGTCTCCCTGCCCGGCGCGCTGTGGCGCATCCACGCCCTGCGGGACACGGTGCGCCGGGACCCCGCGCGCATCGGCGAGTACTACCGCCTGGGCCAGGACAGCGCGGAGGTCTCCCGCGTGGTGGCCGGCGTCGCGGATCCGCCGGACGCGGAGGAGGTGTGCCGCACCGTGGATGAGATCCTCACCGGCGCGTACACCGGGCAGTTCGACGTCGCCCTGGAGCGCTTCGCAGCCTTCTGCCGCGTCATCGCCCTGGGTCAGAGCCTCGCCGCGGACCGCACCGACGCCGCCGTCATCCCCCACCGGCCGGGGGCCGCCAGCGAGTTCTTCGCCGACCCGGGCTCCCACCCGGCCGGCACCCGGATGACCCGCGCCTCCCGGCGGCTGATCGGCACCGCCGAGCAGCTGGAGGCCGCCGCCGCGGCGTGGCGGGCCGGCACCCTCGACTGACCGCGCCCCGACCGGGTCGGCTCAGGCGGCCCGCTCCCACGCCTGCTCCAGGGCATCCCGGTTCTGCCGGATCAGGGCGCGCAGGTCCCCGTCGTACAGGGAATCCGGCACCCCCTGGGAGAAGATCTCCACCACGCAGGCCCCGGTGTAGCCGGACTCGGCCAGCGCGTGCAGCAGCCGCCCGGTGGGGATCGGCCCGGTGCCCACGCTGCGCCGGTCCATCCCGGAGCGCGGGGTGCGCCAGTCGCTGACCTGCAGGATCGAGATCAGCTCGCCGTGGCTGCGGATCCCCTCCTCCAGCAGGGGGTCCTGCCACAGGTTCCAGGTGTCCAGGCACAGCCCCAGGCCCTCGACGCCGGTCCGCTCGATCAGCTCGACCGCCTGGGCGAAGGTCCAGATCATCGTCTCCGCGTTCAGGGAGATCGGGTTCAGCGGCTCCACCGCCAGGCGCACCCCCAGGTCCGCGGCCACCGGCGCCAGCTCCCGGTGGAAGCGCACGGCCTCCTCCAGGCCGCGGTGCATGTCCCCGTCCGGGGCGGGCCCGGTGTTGGTCACGAACACCGCCCCGGGGGCCACCGGGGCCAGCCGCTCCAGGCTGGCCCGGTAGGCGGCGATCCGCTCGTCGGCGCCCTTCGGGCTCGGCTGCATCGCGCTGGGCACGGCCGTGCGCACCGCGGGCTGCACCGAGCACACCGGCAGCCCGGACTCCCGCAGGGCCTCCAGCTGCTCCCGGCCCGCAGCACCCTCGGCCAGCTTGGCCTCGCACAGCTCGAAGGTCTGCACCCCGAGGTCCGCGCACTCGCGCAGGTCCCGCTCGAAGCTCCACGGCTGGGTGGTGAACTCGTTCATCCCGAAGGCGAAGGGCATCCCGCTCATCGGTCCGCCTCCGCCAGGAACTCCCGGACCGTCTCGACGAAGGCCTGCGGCTCGTCCAGGAACAGCGCGTGGCGGCTGTCCTCGAAGATCCGCTCCCGGGCGTCGGGCAGGTGCTCGGCCACCCAGTGCGGGCCGCGCCAGTCGAAGACGACGTTGCGCCGGGCCACGCACACCAGGGCCGGCACGGACAGGTGCGGGATGACGTCGCGCCAGTCCAGGCGCGTGTGGTTCTGCATCACCGCGTTGCGCACCTCCCGGCGGCACCGGCCCATCTCCGCCAGGAACAGCTCCCGCTCCCGCTCGGTGGGCTCGCGCTGCAGGATGGTCGGCACCTGCTCGCGGTCCTGGCCGGCCGGGTCGGCGGCGATGGCGGCCTGCAGGCCGGCCAGGGCGGCGTCGTCCCAGCACTGGGCGTGGGCCCACGGCCAGTCCGCGGTGCGGTACTGGGCCGGGGTCTGGTCGATGTACACGGCCTGGGCGACCCTCGCGGAGCCGAAGGACTCCAGCAGGCCCCAGATGATCGGGCAGCCCAGGGACCACCCGATGAGGGTGGTCTCGCGCAGGTCCAGGGTCTCCAGCAGCTCGTGCAGGTCCGCGCTGAGCCGGGACATCCGGTACCCGTGGTCCGGGGACTCGGAGCGTCCGTGCCCGCGCAGATCCAGGCGGATCACCCGGTGCCCGCGGGCCAGCTCGGAGGCGACGCCGTCGAAGAACCTCCCGGAGAAGGTCCACCCGTGGATCATGACCACGGGCCGACCGGCGCCCTCGTCGGTGTAGGACAGGCGCACCCCGTCCGAGGTGGTGATGGTGTGGCGTTCGACGGCGCCCGTCGTCTCGGCGGCGGTCTCGGAGTCGACGGCGCTCATAGGATCGGCTGACCTCCCGTGACGGCCACGCGGGCCCCGGAGACGTAGCTGGACTCGTCCGCGGCGAGCATGACGTAGGCGGGCGCGAGCTCGGCCGGCTGCCCGGCCCGGCCCACGGGGTAGTCCCCGCCGAAGTCCTCGACCATCTCCTCCAGCATGGTCGCCGGGATCAGCGGGGTCCAGATGGGGCCCGGGGCCACGGAGTTGGCGCGGATGCCGCGCGGGGCCAGGGACTGGGAGAGGGAGCCGATCATGTTGGCGATCCCCGCCTTCGTCGCGTTGTAGGCCAGCAGCTGCTGCGGGGGCATATCCGAGTTCACGGAGGTGGAGCCGATGATGCTGGAACCCGGCTGCATGTGCGGCACGGCGGCCTTGACCAGGTGGAACATCGCGGAGAGGTTGGTGGCCAGGGTGAAGTCCCATTCCTCATCCGGGATGTCGGTGATCTGCTCGCGGACCATCTGGAACGCGGCGTTGGAGACCAGCACGTCGATCCCGCCGAGCTCCTCCACGGTGCGGCGCACCAGCTCCCGGCAGTGCTGCGGGTCGGTGAGATCCCCCGGCACCAGGATGGCCTTCCGGCCGGCCTCGCGCACCCACCGGGCGGTCTGCTCGGCGTCGTCGTGCTCGTCGTAGTAGGAGATGACCAGGTCCGCACCCTCCCGGGCGAAGGCGATGGCCACGGCGCGCCCGATGCCGCTGTCCCCGCCGGTCAGCAGCACGCGCTTGCCCTCCAGGCGGCCGCTGCCGCGATAGGACTGCTCGCCGTGATCCGGCTGGGGGTCCATGGCCGCGGTGGAGCCGGGCCAGGGCTGGGTCTGCGCGGGGATCTGCATCGGGTCCTGCCTTTCCTCGGGAACGGCGCCCGAGGAGCGGGCGCGCATCCCCAGGCTACCGCCGTCGGACGGGCCCGCACCCCTCCCCGACCGGCATTCGCGCTGATCACAGCCGGGAAGGTGGTCAGGATCGGCCGTCTGCCCCCACCGCCCGTGAATACCCCCTGGGGGTACTTGACAGGGGGTGTACTACTGAAAGGAGAAGGACCCACCGCACCGAGAGGAACCATCATCGCCATGCCGCATCTGCGCACCGCCCCCGCCGCTGCCTGCCTGGCGGCCGCCGCCGTCCTGCTCACCGGGTGCTCCGCCGGCGACGACGCCGGCTCCCGCCCCTCGGAGCAGACGACGGGCGCCACCGCCAGCCCCTCGACCACGGCCGGCATGACCGGGATGGACCACACCCACTCCCACGGCGACCCGCTGCCCACCGACATCCCCGCGGCCCAGGACCCCCGCTACCCCGTGGGCTCCCACGTGCGGCTGACCGCCGACCATATGGAGGGCATGGACGGCGCCGAGGCCACCGTCGTCGGGGCCTACGACACCTGGACCTACGCCGTGGACTACACCCCGACCACCGGCGGGCCCGAGGTGAAGGACCACCGCTGGGTCGTGCAGCAGGAGATCCGCGACGCCGGCTCCCAGCGCCTGGCCGACGGCACCCGCGTCACCCTGGACGCCGACCACATGGAGGGCATGGACGGGGCTCAGGCCACGATCGTCTCCTCCACCGACGAACCGGTCTACATCGTCGACTACACGACCCCTGACGGACAGACCGTGACCAACCACCGCTGGGTCGTGCAGAGCGAGATGGAGAGCCGATGAGCACCGAGGAGAGCACCCACCACCGCGACGCCGGGAGCGATCCCCACGCCGGGCACGACGAGCACGCCGGCGGCGAGTCCCACGGCCAGCACCGCGACCAGCACAACGGCGGGCACGGGCACTCCGGGCACGGCGGACACGATCAGCACGCCGGGCACGACCACCACGGCGGGCACGCCGGGCACGGCGGCGGGCACATGCAGCACCACGTGATGATGTTCCGCCGGCTGTTCTGGATCATGCTGGTGCTGGCCGTGCCCGTGTCGGTGTTCAGCCACGGCTTCGCCCACCTGCTGGGCTACTCCCTGCCCGATGCCGAGTGGGTCCGCTGGATCGCCCCGGTGCTGGGCACCGTGATGTACGTCTGGGGCGGGAAGCCCTTCCTGAGCGGCGCCGTCTCCGAGATCCGCAGCAAGTCCCCCGGGATGATGCTGCTGATCTCCCTGGGCATCACCGTCGCCTTCCTCTCCTCCTGGGGTGCCACCCTGCACCTGCTGGATTCCGGTCTGGAATTCTGGTGGGAGCTGGCCCTGCTGGTGGTGATCATGCTGCTGGGCCACTGGATCGAGATGCGCTCCCTGGCCCAGACCTCCTCCGCCCTGGACTCCCTGGCAGCCCTCCTGCCGGATGAGGCGGAGAAGGTCGAGGGCGAGAACGTCGTCACCGTCTCCCCGGACGAGCTGGCGGTGGACGACGTCGTGCTGGTGCGTCCCGGCTCCTCCGTCCCGGCCGATGGGACGATCCTCGAGGGCGCCGCCGCGATGGACGAGTCCATGGTCACCGGGGAGTCCCGGACCGTGCGCCGCGGGAAGGGCGAGCACGTGGTGGCCGGGACCATCGCGACCGACTCGGGGCTGCGCGTGCAGATCACCGCGACCGGCGAGGACACGGCCCTGGCCGGGATCCGCCGGCTGGTGGATGACGCCCAGTCCTCCTCGACCCGCGCCCAGCTGCTGGCCGACCGGGCCGCGGCCTGGCTGTTCTGGTTCGCGCTGGGCGCGGCGGTGATCACCGCGATCGTGTGGTTCGCGCTGGGTCGCCCGGACGACGCCGTCGTGCGCACCGTGTCCGTGCTGGTCATCGCCTGCCCGCACGCCCTGGGCCTGGCGATCCCGCTGGTGGTCTCCCTGGCCACCGAGCGCGCCGCGAAGGCGGGGGTGCTCATCTCCAACCGCTCCGCCCTGGAGGCCATGCGCCGGGTGGACACCGTGTTCTTCGACAAGACCGGGACCCTGACCCGCGGGGAGCCGGCCGTCACCGCGGTGGACCCGGCCGAGGGCCGGGAGGAGGAGAGCGTGCTGGGGCTGGCGGCGGCCGCCGAGCAGGACAGCGAGCACCCGCTGGCCCGGGCGATCCTCGCCGCCGCCCGGAAGCGCTCCGTGCGGCTGCCGCAGGCGCAGGACTTCACCTCCTCCCCCGCGGTCGGGGTCAGCGCGAGCGTGGACGGCGCGACGGTGGAGGTCGGCGGCCCGCGGCTGCTGGAGCAGCACGACCTCGAGGAGCTGCCCCAGGCCTCCTCCTGGCGCGATGAGGGCGCGATCATCCTGCACGTGGTCGTGGACGGGACGGTGGCCGGGGCTCTGCGCCTGGCCGACGAGGTCCGCCCGGAGTCCCGCGAGGCCGTGGAGGCGCTGCACGCCGCCGGGGTGCAGGTCGCGATGATCACGGGCGATGCCGAGGCGGTGGCCCAGGATGTCGCCGGGAAGCTGGGCATCGACCGGGTCTTCGCCGGGGTGCGCCCGGAGGACAAGTCCGCGAAGGTCGAGCAGGTGCAGGGCGAGGGCCGCCGGGTCGCGATGGTCGGCGACGGCGTGAACGACGCCCCCGCCCTGGCCCGGGCCGACGTCGGCCTGGCCATCGGGGCGGGCACGGACGTGGCGATCGGCTCGGCCGGGGTGGTGCTGGCCTCCTCGGACCCGCGCTCGGTGCTGTCCGTGATCGAGCTGTCCCGGGCGTCGTACCGGAAGATGCGGCAGAACCTGTGGTGGGCCGCCGGGTACAACCTGGTCTCCGTGCCCCTGGCGGCCGGGGTCCTGGCCCCGGTGGGCTTCCTGATGCCGATGAGCGTCGGCGCGCTGCTGATGTCCGCCTCCACCGTGGTGGTCGCGGCCAACGCCCAGCTGCTGCGCCGGCTGGATCTCTCCCCGGAGGCCAGCGCGCAGCGGATCCTGCAGCGCCGCGGCGCCGACAGGACCGAGGCGCAGGAGGTCCAGCACCGCCACGGGACGGCATAGCCCCGGGGACGGAGATCACGTCATCCCAGCCCCGCCCCCGCCTTGGACCCCGGCCGGGGGCGGGGCTACGGTGGGACGATCCCGCCGACGGGGCCGCCGCGCCGTCGTCCCCCGCCGTGTGCACCCACGGCGGGCCCTTCCGACCCGAAACGAGGCCCGACGTGGCGAGCATGACCCACGGGAAGCACCTGTCCGCGGCCGAGATCGCGCTGCGCTCCGCCTACGCCCTGGTCGGGGTGGCCGTCATCGGCCTGGGCGCGGCCATCATGCTGGACGGCGGGGTGGGCGTGGACCCGTTCACCGCGCTGAACACCGGCATCAGCGATCTCATCGGGTGGTCCCTGGGCACCTGGCAGCTGCTGGCCAACGCCATCCTCATCGTCGCCGTGGTGATCTGGGGCCGCGGGTACATCGGCGTCGGCACCGTGATCAACATGGTGCTCACCGGGTACTTCATCACCTGGTTCTCCGCGCTGCTGGATCCCGTCATCCCGGATGACCTGGGACTGGGCGGCAAGGCGCTGTTCTTCCTCCTGGGCATCGCCGTGTTCGACTTCGGCGCCAGCGCCTACATGTCCGCGGGGGTGGGCACCGCCCCGTACGATGCGATCGCCCCGATGATCGTGGACAAGACCCGCTTCTCCTACCGCTGGGTGCGCACGGTGCAGGACATCCTCACCGTGACCTCCGCCTGGCTGTGCAGCGGGCCCGTGGGGGTGGGCACCTTCGCCACCGCCTTCTTCAACGGCCCCCTGATCGAGGCGTTCTCCCAGAAGGTGAACTCGGTGCTGGTGGGCCGCCTGGTGGGCCTCCTGCCGGAGCACCTGCGCAGCGACGAGCACCGCGAGGACCCCACGGAGGGCTGAGCCGCCCGACGTCGCCCCCGCGACCGACCCCTCCGGGCCGGGTCTTGTCCAGGCGGCTCCGGCGGAGTAGACTGAGGGCAGACGGGGCACGGTCCGGCGGGCCCGGGCCGCTCCAGCGCCGCCGCGCGTTTCCGATGTCGGCCCCGCGAGACCGCAGGAGGTTCCCCATGACCCAGTACGCCGCCGTCGTCACCTTCCCCGAGGACGCCACCGCCTATCAGGCCCTGTCCGAGCTGCGCGGCTCCTCTCTGTCCTCCCTGGTCCGCTCCACCGCCCTCGTGGAGCGGGATGAGCAGGGCCGGCTGCGCGTGCCCGAGGGGGATGATCCCGGCATCGGATCCGGGACCGCGGGCGGCAGCCTCATCGGCATGATGATCGGGGTGCTCGGCGGGCCGCTGGGCATGATCTTCGGTCTGGGCACCGGGGCCATGCTGGGCGGACTGTTCGATCTGGACCGCGCGCAGAGCGCGGATTCCGCCCTGGAGGAGCTGGGCCGCACCGTGCAGCCCGGGCGCAACGCCCTGGTGCTGGAGACCGATGAGCCGGACACCGCCGCCCTGGACGCCTTCGTCGCCGAGCGCGGCGGGAGCATCGTGCGCCGCCCCACCGACGAGGTGGTCGCGGAGATGGAGTCCCAGCAGGCCGCGGCCGAGGCCGCCGCGGAGGCCGCCCGCCGTCAGCTGCGCGAGTCCCGCCGGGCCGAGCGCAGGGAGAAGTTCGAGGATCGGGTGGAGAGCCTGCGCAGCCGCTTCCGCAGCGCCTGATCCCCGCCGGGCCCGGGCATCGCCGCCCGGGGCCGGGCCGGGGCCCGGGGGCGCCGCCGGCGCGCTCAGGCGTCCTCGCGCTCCCAGGCGTCGTATCCGCCGGAGAGGCTGAGCCACGGGGTGTCCGGGTCCGCCGCGGCCAGGGCCTCCTGCGCCCGCCGCGAGCGCACCCCCGCCTGGCAGTACAGCACCACCGGGCCGCCTCCCGCTCCGGTCTGCTCCCGCAGGCGCCGCACCCGGTGCGCGGCCGCGGCGGGATCCCGCTGGATCTCCCCCAGGGGCAGCAGCGGGCTGCCCGGGATGGCCCCGAGGCGGTGCTCCCAGGCCTCCCGCACGTCCAGCACCAGAGGGGCCTCCTCCTCCGCGCGCCAGCGCCGCAGCCGCTCCGGTGGGATCTGTCCGGACTCCCGCGCCGGGCACGCGGAGGCGGCGGGCCGCGCGGCCTCGTCAGCCGACGGGACGGCGCACGCGGCGGCGTCGTAGTCCCGGGCCGCGCCCATGCGGGTGACCGGCCGACGCCGGGGATCCGGGGCGAAGGGCACCTCGCGGAAGCCTGCGGTGAGGGCGTCGTAGAACAGCAGCCGCCCGATCAGCGGCTCGCCCACCCCGGCCAGCACCTTGACGGCCTCGGTGGCCATGAGGGTGCCGATCACCCCGGGCAGCACCCCGATCACCCCGGCCTCCGCGCAGCTGGGCACCTCCCCCGGGCCGGGCATGGTGGGGAACAGGTCCCGGTAGAGGGGTCCGCGTCCGGGCCAGAACACGCTCACCTGGCCGTCGAAGCGCAGGATCGCCCCGTAGACCACGGGCACGCGCAGGATCTCCGCGGCATCGGCCACGGCGTAGCGGGTGGGGAAGTTGTCCGAGCCGTCCAGCACGACGTCCGCCCCGGCGAGCAGGCGCAGGGCGTTGCCGGCATCCAGCACCTCGCGGATCTCGGTGACCTCGGCTTCCGGGTGCAGCTCCCGCACGGTCCGGGCGGCGGAGGCGGTCTTGGGCCGGCCCAGGACGGATTCCCCGTGGATCACCTGCCGGTGCAGGTTGGAGCGCTCCACCACGTCGGCGTCGATCACGGTGATCCGCCCGACCCCGGCCGCGGCGAGGTAGCTGAGCACCGGCGCTCCCAGGCCGCCGGCCCCGATCACCACGGCGTGGGCGTTGAGCAGGCGCAGCTGGGGCTCGGGGCCGAAGCCGGTGAGGCTCAGGTGGCGTCGGAAGCGCTCGAGCTGGGCCTGCGTGAGGTCATCGGGGCTGCGGTAGCGCGGGGACGGGGCCCGACCCGCGCCCCCTGCCCGTGTGGGCGGCAGGACCACGCCGGCATCTTCCGGGGCGACGGGCATGGGACCTCCTACGAATGGGACTGCGCCGCCCCCATTGTCCTCCCCCGCGGGCCCTTCGACCATTCCGGCGGGAAAAGGGTCCCGGGGCGGAGAACAGTCATGCATGCGGTCACTCAGCGAGCAGCCAACCGCGCTGCGGATCCCAGCGGGCCAGACCACGTTCGGCGAATGCCTCCAGCCACCCGCGCATGGGCCACACACCCCATCGCCTGTGGAAGAGCCTCGCGTTGTCGAGGATCTCCGTGAGGTGCTCTACCGGCGGGGAGGAGACCGGGTGGTACTGGTGGAAGGCATGGGCCCCACCCACCCAAGCCAGGTCCACCCCCGCGCTATGGGCGCTGTAGGCGAAGTCCGTGTCCTCCCCTCCGTACCCGGTGTACTCCTCGGAGAAGCCTCCGATCCGGAGGTAAACCTCGGGACGCACCGCGAACGACAGGGACCAGAACAGCTCCCAGGCCTCCCGGGGGTGCTCCACCACCCGGGTCAACCGGATTTGGCAGTCGGCCGGATTCGGGCGGGCCGGGTGTGGGTGGGGGTGAGCGACGATCCGCGTCAACTCCCATTGGGTCTCCTCCGGTTCCAGATAGGTGACCGGACCCGCCAACAGGGCCTGCGGGAAGGCGGCGGCAGCGGCCTCGTAGCGCTCGATCATGCGCGGAGCCGGAAGACAGTCCGCATCGAGGAAGACCAACAGGCCAACCCCGGCTCTCCGCCCTGCCGCCGCGGCGAGATTGCGCGCTCGGGCCAGGTTGGCCCGTCCCCCGCACAGTCCCTCCGTCACGGGGACCACCTGCCAGCCCTGGTTCTCGACGACCTCCCGGGGGGCATCCCCGAGCAGAGCCAGCACATGAATGAGACTCCCCTCCTCGAGGCGGTCGCCATGGTACTGCCGAAGGGCGGCATGCTGACGACGCACGTGCGGCATCCGCTCCACACTGGCCAGGGTCAGTACTGCGGTGCGCGCGCGGCTCATTCCACCAGCTCCTGGATTGCCCGCGCCGCCCGATCCGCAGCGCCTCTCACCTGCCAACCGCCCCAAGCCGGGCCCCCGGCGGATAAAGCACGGTCCACCAGAGCATCCCACTGACCTATCTCCGGCATGCCGGAGGCGGTCACCACGCCGATGCCCCGCAGCAACCGCACCGTGGCGTTCTGCTCTCCGAAGGGCCGGTCCTGGGCCAGCACGACGGCGGGCCGGGCCAACCGGGCGACGTCGGCCACAGATCCCAGCCCCGCATTGATCACCACAACGTCGGCCTCGGCCATCCGCTTCCGCACATCCGAGACCCACGGGAAGCCGGGGACCCCGACCACCTCCCCAGCGAAGGTGCTCGCGGCGAGCAGGGGACGCAGCGCCTCCGCGGTCATCGCAGAACCGCCGCGGGATCCGACGAACAGCACCCGGGAGCCCGCGACGGTATCAGCCCTCTCCTGTGCGGGCCCAGCCGTCTCATCCAACGCGGAGATACCGCCGGTGAACACCGTGCGTTCGGCGAACTCGAGAACGTGCGGGGCAGCCTTGGCCAACACGGCTCGTCCAACCCGATCCGGTCCGGGAAAAGACGCCAGGATGCGGGTGGCGGCCCGATAGGCCAGCTGGTGAGTCAGATCCGTCCGCTCTCCTGGTTGGGTGACCGCCACCACGGGAACCCCCAGCAACCTGGCGAGCAGCACAACCTCCGCGGAGACGTCCACGACCATCAGCTCCAGATCCGTGGCGGCCGCGGCGATAGCGGCGAGCCGGGAGGCATGTCCTCGGTGATGCAGAGGCGCCCAGTGCAGCAATCCCCCGGCCACGGGATCTGCGGTACTCGGATCCGGGCAGAAGGTCTCCGGTGTCCAATCCTCGGGCAACTGGATCCAGCCCACCGGCCCGCTGCGGGTGGTGACGGATAGCTGCGGGGCAGGCAGGGAGCTGAACACGGTCACCTCGGCCTCAAGCTGCGCGGCGATGGCCCGCAGCCGCTGCAGATGCCCGGCCCCGTGATGGTGCAGATACCAGCCGATCACGCCCGCACCTCCCGCGGTGCCGCCGAGGGGCGGGCGGTGCGGCCGCGCTCGCGGATCGCGCGCCGGTATACCCGCTCCAGCGCGTCCACGGTGCGTTCGAAGGAGAACCGGCGCACCGCCTCCTCCCGGGCCAGGCCCCGCAGCCGGGCCCGCTCCTCCGGGTCGCGGTGGGCGGCGGCCAGCACGCGCACCTCCCGCGCCAGCCTGGCGGCGAGGCGGTCCTGATCCTCGGCGGGGGCGACCAGCCGGACCCCTTCGGTGCGGTCGAAGACCTCCCCCAGCCCACCCCGGCGCACCGCCACCACCGGGGTGCCGCAGGCCAGGGACTCCGGGACCACCTGCCCGAAGGGCTCATCCCACACCGGGGTGACCAGGGTGCACAGGGAGGAGCCGACGAGGTCGGCCAGCTCCGCCTGGCGCAGCGGCCCCCGCCACCGCACATCGCGGCCCCGGCAGAGCCGGGCCAGCTGAGCGGCGTACGCGGGATCCCCGACGGGCCCGGCCAGATCCAGTCCCATCCCGAGGCGGGCGGCCGCGAGGACCGCCAGGTGCGGGGCCTTCTCCGGCACGATCCGCCCGAACCAGCACAGTCTCTCCCCGCCGGCCCCGAGGGTCCACGCGGAGGTGTCCACCCCGTTGGGCACGGCGCGGGCCGGGACCCCCTGGGCGCGCCACCCCTCGGCGGTGTGCTCGGAGACGGCGACCAGGGTCTCCGGACCCCCCGGCCCGGCGCCGCGCCCGGCCGCCCGGCGGATCGGCTCCACCAGCTCCGGCAGCGGCGGGGTGTGCAGCGTACTGACCAGCGGCACGGGCAGGTCGCCTGCCCGCTCGTGGGCACGGGCGCACAGGGCATGATGGTGCACCACATCGACGGCGCCCGGATGTGCCTGAAGCCAGTCCAGGGCCCGGTCCAGCGCCTCGTCCTGCAGCCGTCGGATCGGCTCCGGCAGGCTCGCATCCGTGCGCGCCTGGTCCACGGGCCAGGTGAAGCGGGGCCAGGTCAGCTCGGGGATGCCCGCGTCCAGGAAGTCCGAGCCCGCGGGGGCGCCCAGCAGGACCAGGTGTCCGCGGGCGCGCAGCTGGCGCACCAGGGACCAGACGTGGGATTCCAGGCCGCCCTGGTGCGGCTGGACCAGGGGGTAGCGGAACCCCGCCAGGACGAGGATGCGCAGTCGGGCGCCGGCGCTCTCCAGGGCCCGCGGGGCGAGCAGGCTCCGGTAGATCGCGGTGTGCTCGGCGCGCACCGCGGTGATCCGGTGGCGGGCCTCGGCCCGGGTCATCGGGGCGGGGCGGGGTGTGCGCAGCAGCTGCTCCACGGCCCGTCCCAGGGCGGCGCGGTCGTGGAGGTCGACGGCGCTCACGACACCGGGCCGCTGGGCGGCGAAGTGCCCCCGGTCGCTGACCAGCACGCGCACCCCCAGGTCGCAGGCCAGCTCCAGCAGACCGGAGTGGGTGCCGTGGCCGTAGGGCAGCACAAGGGCGTCCAGCCCGCGCAGCCACGCCTCCAGGGCGGCGTCGTCCAGGCGCCCGGTGCGCAGCAGCCGCGCCGTCGGCCGGTCGGCCAGCCGGGCGAACAGGGCGGCGACGGCCTCCTCCCGGCCGGCCCGGAAGCGGCCGTGGTGCAGGATCTCCAGGCGGGCACCCGATCCGTCGGCGGCCGGCGGCTGATCCAGGACCTCGGCCAGGCCCGCCACGGCTTCCAGGTCCAGGGAGGGCCGGGCGTCCTTCAGGAGTACGCCCAACCGGGCCGGGCCCGCCGGGGCCTGCGCAGGGTCCTCCCGGCGTGGTGGCGCGATCCTCGGGGCCGCGGCGGCGTCCGGACCCAGCAGGAGCGGCGGGTGCTCCACGACGACGGCGCGGCGCCCCCACCGCCGCTCGATCTCACCGGCGGCCGTGGGGGTGAGGGTGAGCACCTGGTCCGCGTGGCGCACCAGCGCATCCAGACAGGCGAGGAAGCCCTCCTGATGCTCGGCGGGCAGCTGCGGGTTGGACAGGTCGTGCACGGTGAGCACGAGCAGCCGGGAGCAGGCGCGCACCTCCCGGCAGAAGGCCTCGATGGTCCGGGGATCACAGGCCTCGAAGCCGAAGTGCACATGGACGATGTCGAAGCGCTCCGCGTGCCGGCGGATCCACCGCGGGTCCAGCACCGGCGAGGGGCGCCAGGCGGCGGTCTCATCGCGCGCCGCGCCCGGATCCGGGAGGACCTGCTCACGGCGCACGGGTCCAGGACCGCCTGGATGTAGGGGTGGTGGGAGGGCACGGAGAGCACGCGGGCGGGGATGCGCGCGCGATCGGGGGACACGAACCCACCTTCCTCGTGGTGACGGTCTGCATGGGCCGTCAGGGAAGCGGGCGGCCGCCAGCACCGGGTAGGCGCGACGATCAGGCCGCGGACCCGGAAAAGCCCGGTCTCACCTGGGGATACGGCGATGTTATCACGCAGCTCACGGCGCGGATCCCGGTAGCATGAGCCCATGTTCACCACCCCTGCGGACCGCCCCGCCGCCCCGCTTCCGCCCCCCGCCGCGGCCGATGCCGCGCGGGCCCGCCGGGAGCACTTCGGCGAGTTCTATGGGCTGCGCCCCCTGGCTCCCGCCGGGCGCCCGGTGGTGCTCGTACACGGGAACTGCCAGGCCGGTTCCGTGCGGCGGCTGCTGGAGACGGCCGGGGCCTGCGCCGTACGGGTTCCGCCGGTGCACGAGCTGGAGACCGAGGACCTCGGGCATCTGGCCCGCCTGGCCGGGCGGGCCGAGGCGCTGGTGACCCAGCCGGTGCGCGCGGATTACCGGGACCTGCCGGTGGGCACCGAGCAGGTGGCGGCCCTGCTGCCCGCCGGGGCGCCCGTCGTGGTCTTCCCCGTGCTGCGCTTCGCGGGGATCTTCCCGTTCCAGGTGACGGTCCGGCCCTCCTGCGCCGGGTCGGTGGACCCGCCGGTGGTCCCGTATCACGACCTGCGCCTGCTGCTGGCGGCCCGGGAGTCCCGGCGCTATGCCCGGGGGCTGCCCTTCCCGCGGGCCCTGCGGCTGGTCGAGGAGCTGACCGGGGCCGTGGACCCGGCGGCCGTGGGGCGGCTGACCGCGGACTCCCTGATGCGGATGCGCCGGCGGGAGCGGGCCCACGACGCCGTGGCGGCCTCCGCGGTGCTGGCCGCGATGCTGCCCGCGCAGCGCACCCACCACACGCTGAACCACCCGACCAACGCCTTCCTGACCGGCGTGGCCCCCCTGGTGATCCGGCGCCTGGCCGAGGCCGGGTTCGCCCTGGACCCCGCCCCGGAGGCCCCGGACGCGCAGATGCTCGGCGGGATCCGCGCCCCCGTGACCGCCGCCGCCCGGGCGGCCTTTCCGGGGGTGCCCGCGCAGCAGTGGTCCGGTCCCGGCTGGCAGGTGGACGGCGTCCGGGTCCCCGAGGAGGAGGTCGCCCGCGCGCAGCTGGCCTGGTACACCCGCCATCCGGGGTTCGTGGATGCCGGGCTCGCCCGCCACGCCGGGACCCTGAAGCTGCTGGGACTGACCGAGGCCCTGGATGGCGCCCGACGCCGCCGACCGGAGGCGCGCGGATGACCCGGCCCGAAGAGGCGTCGCCCGAGGCGATCGGCAGCGAGGCGACCCACACCCCGACGCCCGGGGATCCCGCTCTGCCGCTGCACGTGGTGCCGGGGCCGCCCGAGCACGGGGTCAGCGCCTGCGCCCTGGACCTGGCCGCGGCCCTGGGCGCCCCCGTGCTGCGGGTGCCCGACCCCGCGGCCCTGGATGCGGCCCTGCCGCGTCTGGCCGGGCGCCGGGTCCACCTGCACGTCACGGAGGCGCTGTTCGGTCCCAGCCCCGAGGAGGCCGCCGAGCGGGTGGCTCGAGTGGCCGCCGCGTGCGCGGGGCTGTCCGCGACCCTGCACGACATCCCCCAACCCAGCGATGGCCCGCGGAACCTGCCGCGGCGGCGGAGGGCCTACGCCCGGATCGCCGCGGCGGCCGGGGCCGGAGTCGTGGTCAGCTCCCGGCACGAGCTGGCCCTGCTCGCCGAACACGGGACGGTCCCGGCGGCCCCCGGCCCCGGGGCCCGCCCACCGCGGATCGCCGTGGTGCCGCTGCCCCTGCCGGATCCGCCCGCCGCGCGGACCGCCCCTGGGACCTCCACGGGTATCCAACGGAGACCCGACCAGGGGGCGGCGTCCCGCCCGACCGCGGAGTCTTCCAGCACCGGAGGGGATGCGGCGGACCCGCTGGACCGCTGGCTGCCGGCCGGGCACGGCCCGGTCCTGGGGATCTTCGGCTTCGTGTACCCGGGCAAGGGCCACGAGGAGGCGATCGATGCCGCGGCCGCGCTCGTCGGATCCCCGGCGGTGCCGGCCGGACCGCCGGTGGTGCTGGCCGTGGGGCGGACGGCCGCCGGACATGAGGAGATGGCCGAGACGCTGCGGGAGCGAGCCGAGCGGCGGGGGGTCATCTTCCGGATCACCGGATACGTCCCGGAGCCGCAGCTGCCCGCGGTGCTGGGGGCGGTGGATGCCCCCCTGTGCCTGCACCGGCACCTGTCCGCCTCCGGTTCGGTGAACTCGTGGATCGGCCTCGGGCGCCGCCCTGTGTGCGCGGACTCCCGGTACATCCGGGAGATGGCCCAGCTGCGCCCGGGCACGGTGCTGCCCCTCGCGCCGGGCGAGCTGCTCACCCGCCTGCGCGAGGTCCTCGCGGATCCCGGTCTCACCCGCATCGAGGATCCCGGGTCCCTGCCCCACGGCCGGGTGGAGGCCGCCCGGGACTACGCCGCCTTCTTCGCCCCGGATCAGCCCGAGCTGAGCGTGGTGATCCCCTATTACAACGACGGCGCCCCCGATCCGACCCCCGGGGCCACCGGGACCCTGGCGGCCCGTCGACTCGAGCTGCTGCTGGCCGCCCTGGCCCGGCAGGAGGGCCTCGGAACCGCGGAGACGATCGTCGTGGACGACGGCTCCCCGGCGGCCCCGACGCTGCCCGAGGCCGTGGTGGGTCTGCGCCAGGAGGATCGGGGGTTCCGGGCGGGGGCGGCGCGCAACCTCGGGGCCCGGCGCGCTCGCGGCCGGGTCCTGGCGTTCCTGGACGGGGACACCGTCCCCGATCCGGGGTACCTCGCGGCGCTGTGCGCCCCGCTGCTGGCAGGCACCGCGCAGGTGAGCACGGGACGCCGGGATCACGCGCACCTGACCGGTCCCCACGCCGGTCGGCCGCTGGAATCCCCGACCTGGCTGAAGCAGATCCACCACCGCACCCGGAATCTCGCCGGCGGGGACGCCCGCACCCACCAGGCGGTGATCTCCGCGGTGCTGGGGGTGAGCCGGTGGACCTTCCTGGCCGTGGGCGGATTCGACGAGTCCCTGACCGGCTACGGCGGGGAGGATTGGGAGCTGGCCCACCGGCTGTGGGAGGCCGGGGCGGCCTTCCGCCACGTCCCGGAAGCGCGGGCGGTGCACGACGGACCGGACTGGGCCGCCCGCGGCGGCCGGGAGGACCCGGAGCAGAAAGCGGTGAAGAACCGGGAGACCCGGGCCCTGGCGGTGCGCATCCCCGCGCCCTGGACCCGCCCGGCCGGCGTCGTCTTCCCCGTCCCGCAGCTGATCGCGGACCTCACCGGCCCGGCGCTGGATGACGAGGGGGACCCCAGTGACCGGGTGAGCGCGTGGATCGCGGATCTGCTGGCCGCCGTGCCCGACGCCGCGGTGCACCTGCCGCCCGACATCGGCGTTCCGGAGGTCCTGGCCGCGGACCCCCGGGTGCGCGCCGCGCCGATCCCGCGGCCCGTGCAGGGCGAGCCCGCCCCGCGCTTCCGGCTCGCGGTGCGCGCCCTGTTCGACCCGGCCGGGCTGGCCGGGACGCTGCGGGAGCTGGATGCCGCCGCGGAGGACGGGCCCCGGGGCGGTGCCGAGCGGCGGGCTCGGCTGCTGCTGCCCGGGACCGCCCAGGAGACGGGCGACGCCGTGGTGGCCGACGCCGTGGCGGCCGAGCTGGTCAGCGCCCGGGCCGCGGCCCTGGAGCGGGCGGGCCACCCGGTGGGGACCGGGATGGCGGCGGCGGTCGGGCCCTACCCGCTCAGTCCCGATCTGGAGCGGCGCTGGGCCGGGTGGTGACCCGCCCGATCGAGGCGTAGGCGAAGCCCGCGGCCGCCACCTGCTCCGGGTCCCACAGGTTCCGCCCGTCCACGATCACCCGCCCGGCCATCCGGGAGGTCAGCAGCTGCGCGTCGAAGGCGCGGAACTGCTCCCACTCGGTGCACACCACCAGCGCGTCCGCGCCCTCCAGGGCATCCTCCCGGGTGAGCGCCGGCTGGTAGGCCTCCGGCAGCTCGCGCACCCCCAGCCGCGCGGCCAGGGCCGCGGCGAAGGTGTCCCCGGCCGCCGGATCGTAGGCGCGCACCCGACACCCGGCGGCCAGCAGCCGCTCCACGAGCGCCAGCGAGGGGGCCTCGCGCACGTCGTCGGTGCGGGGTTTGAAGCTCAGCCCCCACACCGCGACCCGCGCCCCCTCCGGGTCCGGCAGCAGCTCGGCGAGCTTCTGCCCCAGCCGCTCCTTCTGCCGCTCGTTCACGCGCATCCCGGCCTCCAGCAGCCCCGGATCCACCCCGACGGCGCGCGCGGTGTGGGCCAGGGCGGCGACGTCCTTGGGGAAGCAGGACCCGCCGTAGCCGGCCCCCGCGTACAGGAACGGGTAGCCGATCCGGGGATCGGAGCCCACGCCCAGGCGCACCCGCTCGATATCGGCGCCGGTGGCCTCGGCGATCCCGGCCATCTCGTTCATGAAGCTGATCTTGGTGGCCAGCAGCGCGTTGGCGGCGTACTTGGTCAGCTCCGCCGACGCCGGGTCCATGACGATGATCTTGTCCCGCTGCCGGTTGAACGGCGCGTACAGGGTCCGCATCGTCTCCTCGTCACGGGCATCCTCCACCCCGATCACGATCCGCTCCCCGTGGGTGAAGTCCGCGACGGCAGCACCCTCCTTGAGGAACTCCGGGTTCGAGCACACCCCGATCCTCGGGGCCGCCCCCTCGGCGAAGCGCGCCTCCAGCTCCTCGCGGATCAGCTCCCGCACCGCCGCGGCGGTGCCCACCGGCACCGTGGACTTGTCAGCGACCAGCAGGTCCCCGTCCGCGCACCGGCCGATGGTGCGGGCCACCGCGTGCACCGCGGTGAGATCCGCCGCCCCGTCCGCACCCTGCGGGGTGCCCACCGCGATCAGCGCGACCTGCGCCTGATCCAGGGCCTCGGCCGCCTCGGTCGTGAAGGCCAGCCGCCCGGAGGTCAGCCCCGAGGACAGCAGCGGGGCCAGGCCCAGCTCCCAGATCGGGCAGTCCCCGCCGCGCAGGCGCTCCACCCGCTCGACGTCGACGTCCACGCACACCACGCGGTGCCCGCCCTCGGCCAGGCAGGCCCCCGTCACCAGTCCCACTTACCCGGACCCGAACACCGCGATGCGCATCCGCGCTCCTCTCCTCAAGGCCCGCCGCGCGCGGACTCCTGGGACCGATCATCGCAGGTCAGCGGCCGCTTCCGTGGGCTCGGCCCGGGGCGGTCCCCGGTGTTCCCCCGCCCGATGCCGCGGCGTCGGCTGCGCGTCACCGGCCGGCCACCGGCCTCCTCCCGGATCCCCCGGGGCGTCCGGACCGTCCGGACCGTTCCGTGGCCGGACTACGGTGAGATCATGAGCATCACCTCGCGGCGGGGCTGGCGCCTGCTCGGCCCGGCCTTCGTGGCCGCCATCGCCTACGTGGACCCGGGCAACGTCGCGGCCAACCTCACCGCGGGGGCCCGGTTCGGCTACCTGCTCGTGTGGGTGCTGGTGCTGGCCAACCTCATGGCCGTGCTCGTGCAGCACCTGTCCGCCCGGCTCGGGGTGGTCACCGGCGCCTCCCTGACGGAGCTGCTCGGGCGTCGGCTGCGCCCGGTCCCCCGGCGCCTGTTCTGGGCCCAGGCCGAGCTGATCGCGGCCGCCACGGACCTCGCGGAGGTCATCGGCGGGGCCATCGCGCTGCACCTGCTGTTCGGGCTGCCGCTGGTCTGGGGCGGGCTGATCGTCGGGATCGTGTCCATGCTGCTGCTGGGCATCCAGTCCCGCCACGGGCAGCGGCCCTTCCAACACGTGATCATGGGGCTGCTGCTGATCATCACCATCGGATTCACCGCGGGCCTGTTCGCCGCCCCGCCGGACTGGTCGGCCACCGCCGCGGGGCTGATCCCCCGCTTCGAGGGCGCGGACTCCGTGCTGCTCGGCGCCAGCATGCTGGGTGCGACGGTCATGCCCCATGCGATCTACCTGCACTCGCGGCTGTCCGTGGACCACGCCGGGGCCGACGCCGACGCGGCGGAGCCGGGATCTGAGCAGGCCGAGGCGCGGCGTCGAGCCCTGCTGCGGGCCTCCCGCTGGGATGTGGTCTTCGCCCTGGTGATCGCCGGGTCCGTGAACATCGCGATGCTGCTGCTGGCCGCCGGGAATCTGCAGGGGGTCCCCGGCACGGACAGCATCGAGGGCGCGCACGCGGCGGTCACCGCGGCCCTGGGTCCCGGGATCGGCGTCGTCTTCGCGGTGGGGCTGCTGGTCTCCGGACTGGCCTCCACCGCGGTCGGCTGCTACGCCGGGGCGGACATCATGGCCGGGCTGCTGCAGCTGCGCATCCCCCTGCTGGCGCGCCGGGTGATCACCCTGGTCCCGGCGCTGGCGATCCTCGCCGCCGGCTGGGACCCCACCCGTGCCCTGGTGCTCAGCCAGGTGGCGCTGTCCCTGGGAATCCCCTTCGCCCTGATCCCGCTGGTGCACTGCACCGCGGACCGGACCCTGATGGGCGAGCACGCGAATCCGCGGTGGATGACGATTCTGGCGTGGGCCGCGACGACGGCGATCATCGCGCTGAACGCGGCACTCGTGTGGCTGACCGCCGTCGGGCTGGCCTGAGCCCGACGCCGCGGCACGGCGGGTCGGCGCCCGGCGGGTCGGGTTCGCGCGGATGTGCGAGCATGTGCCCATGGCAGATTCGACCGCACCCCCCGAGGATCGCACCGCCGCCGCCCCCGCCGCCGGAGAGCAGGGCCAGCGCCCCATCCAGCTGCGCATCGGACCCGACGAGCTGGTGATCCGGGGACTGTACGAGACCCTCTCGATCGTCAACGACGTGCTGATCGGGCTGATCTTCCTGATCGGCTCCTTCCTGTTCTTCAGCGACGCGACGATGGTCGCGGGCACGTGGCTGTTCGTGGCCGGCTCCGTGCTCATGCTCGTGCGCCCGTGCATCCGCCTGACCCGCCGCATCCACCTGCAGCGGATCAACCCGGCCCTGTCTCCGGAGACCGCCCGGGACTTCTGAGTCCCCGGGCACCCGTCCGCCGTCGTCAGGCCTCCGTCCCGAGCCGTCCATCCGGGCCGTCCGCCCAGGCCGAAATCCCTGGTCACGCCCTGGACGAGGTGCGCGTCACGCGGTTGACTGGGGACCATGAGCACTTTCGCAGTCACCAATCCCAACACCGGCGAGGTCGAGGAGACCTTCGATTCGCTCACCGAGGAGCAGCTGAAGGACGTGGTCGACCGCGCCGACGCCGCCTACCAGGACTGGTCCCAGCGGTCCTACGCCGAGCGCGGGGAGATCCTGAACCGCTTCGCGGACCTGTTCGAGGCCCGCCAGGAGGAGCTGGCTGAGATCGTCGGGCACGAGATGGGCAAGCCGAAGCCGCAGACCATCGCGGAGGTGAAGAAGGTCGCCGCGACCGCCCGCTGGTACGCCGAGCACGCGGAGGAGTTCCTGGCCCCCACCGAGCTGCACCCCTCCGACGGGGTGAGCACCGTCGTCAAGCACGACCCGCTGGGCGTGCTGCTGAGCATCATGCCGTGGAACTTCCCGTACAACCAGCTGGCCCGCTTCGCCCTGCCCAACCTGATGGTCGGCAACGCGATCATCATGAAGCAGGCGGCGATCTGCCCGAAGTCCTCCCAGGCCCTGGCGGATCTGCTGGTGGAGGCCGGGCTGCCGGAGGGGGTGTACACCAACGTGTACATGGACTCCTCCGACGCCGAGGTGGTCCTCGGCGACCCGCGCGTCAAGGGCTTCTCCCTGACCGGCTCGGAGAAGGCCGGGGCCGCGGTCGCCGGGATCGCGGCCAAGCACCTGAAGCGCTCCGTGCTGGAGCTGGGCGGCAACGACCCGCTGATCGTGCTGGACACCGACGACGTCGCGGCCCTGGCGAAGAAGGCCGTGTCCCTGCGCCTGGCCAACGCCGGGCAGGTGTGCACCTCCCCCAAGCGCTTCATCGTGCTGAAGGACATCTACGACGAGTTCGTGGCCGCGGCCAAGCAGGCCGTGGAGGCCACCGTCGTCGGTGACTACGACGCCGAGGACACGGACATGGGCCCGCTGTCCTCCGAGTCCGCCCGGGATGAGCTCGTGGAGTCCGTGCAGCAGGCCGTGAAGGACGGCGCGACCCTGCACTGCGGGGGCGAGAAGCTGGACCGGCCGGGCTGGTTCATGTCCCCCGCCCTGATCACCGACGCCCCGCTGGATTCGGACATGGGGTGCCGGGAGATGTTCGGGCCGATCGTCAACATCTTCAAGGCCGAGGACGAGGAGGACGCGATCCGCATCGCCAACGACACCCCGTACGGCCTGATGGGCTCGGTGTGGTCCACGGATGTGGAGCGGGCCCGCCGCGTGGGCGAGCGGGTGCAGGTGGGCATGCTGCAGATCAACGCGCACATGGAGTCCGGTCCGGAGTTCCCCTTCGGCGGGATCAACCTCTCCGGCTACGGCCGCGAGGGCGCCCAGTGGGCCCTGCGCGAGTTCACCAACGAGAAGACCTTCCGGGTGCACGAGCAGGAGCTGTAGCCCCGCCCCGGACCAGCCACGAACGAGCCGGCGCCCCCGTCCCTCGGATCTGCGGATCCGGAAGGGCGGGGGCGCCGGCTCGCGGCACGGGGGCGCTCAGCGGCGCCGGGGTGGAGTCAGCCGGCGGCCCGATGGCGCGGCGCGGCAGTCGCGGCACCGGCCTGAGACGCGACGCTGCTCGCGGATTCGGCACCGCGGGCCCCGCCCTCGTGGGCTTCCTCCCACTGCTCCTCGGACACATCGCTGGTCCTGCCGTGGTGGTGCACCAGGTAGCCCACCACGGTCAGGGCGACACCCAGCAGGGCCCAGAAGATCAGGGTCCACCACTGCTCGGCGGTGTCGGCGTCGGGGAAGAAGGACTCGCTGCGCAGCAGGTGCTGAGCCGCACCCGGCACCAGGTGCTGGCCGATCCAGCCCCAGGGGTGCGGGTAGAACTGCCAGGGCACCTGAGCACCGGACAGCGGGTTGCCCAGGAACATCGTGATCACCGCGCCCAGACCGATCCCTGCGTTGCCGATCAGCGCGGTGCAGCCCAGTCGGCCGGATCCATCTACTCCCACTTCTCCTCCAAGGACGAGATCCTGCAGGCCACCGCCGAGCGCACCCTTCAGCGGGCCGAGCGGATCCTGGCCGAGGCCGCGAGCGCGGAGCAGGCCGTGACCCCCCGGGGCATCGCCCGCACCGTGCCGCGCGACGTCGTGGACCGAGACCTGATGCGCATGTTCCTGCAGCTGTGGTCCGAGGCCGTCCTGGACCCCCGGATCGCGCAGCTGGCCCGGGGCAACCTGCGGCGGGTCCGGGACCTGATGGCCGGGGCCCTGCTGCCCTGGGCCCGCCGTCAGGGCGACGCCGGGCCCGCGGAGGAGCTGGCCCGGCGCCGCGCGGACGGGCTGCTGGCTCTCATGCACGGCTACTTCGTGCGGATCTCGGTGGATCCGGGACTGGACACCCCGGAGTTCCTGGAGGGGATCGTCGAGCTGCTGCCCGAGGACTGAGCGGGGCTCAGGCCACCGGCACCGCCTCCTCCGGACGCGCCGCGGCCTCCCGACGCACCGCCGCGGCCGCGGCCACCAGGTGGCGCAGCGCGGCCTCGGTCTCCGGGTATCCCCGGGTCTTCAGCCCGCAGTCCGGGTTGGCCCACAGCCGATCCGCCGGCACCACCCGCGCCGCGGCCTGGAGCAGGTCCCGGATCTCCTCCTCGGCGGGCACCCGCGGGGAGTGGATGTCCCACACCCCCGGCCCGATGCCGCGGTCGAAACCGGACTCGGCCAGCGGGGCCAGCAGCTCCATCCGGGAGCGGGCCGCCTCCACGCTGGTGACGTCGGCGTCCAGCGCGTCGATCGCCGCGAGCACCTCCCCGAACTCCGAGTAGCACAGGTGCGTGTGGATCTGGGTCTCGGCGCGCACCCCGGAGGTGGCCAGGCGGAAGGCCTGCACCGCCCACTCCAGGTACGCGGCGTGGTCCTCCCGACGCAGCGGCAGCAGCTCGCGCAGGGCCGGCTCGTCCACCTGCACGATGCCGATGCCGGCGTCCTCCAGATCCCTCACCTCATCGCGCAGGGCCAGGGCCACCTGGTCCGCGGTGACGGCCAGCGGTTGGTCCTCCCGGACGAAGGACCACGCGAGGATCGTGACCGGGCCGGTGAGCATCCCCTTGACCGGGCGCTCGGTCAGCGACTGCGCCCAGGTGATCCACGGGACGGTGAAGGCCTCCCCGCGCACCCCCTCCCCCTTCCGGGAGACGTCGCCCCACAGGATCGAGGGGCGGGTGCAGCGAGAGCCGTAGGACTGCACCCAGCCGTGCTCGGTCGCGGAGAAGCCCTCGAAGTGCTCGGCGAAGTACTGGACCATGTCGTTGCGCTCGGCCTCACCGTGCACCAGCACATCCAGCCCCAGCTCCTCCTGCAGCCGGATCACCCGGGCGATCTCCTCCCGCAGCCGATCCCGGTAGCCCTCCTCGGACAGCCGCCCGGCCCGGTGCTCGGCGCGGGCCCGCCGGATCTCGGGGGTCTGCGGGAAGGAGCCGATGGTCGTGGTCGGCACCGGGCCCAGCCCCGCGGCCGCGCCGCGTTCGCGCTGGATGTCGCGACGCACCTGACCCGGCTCCCGCCGGCGGTCCTGCGGGCCCACGGCCGCGGCGCGCGAGCGCACGGCCGCATCGAGCCCGGGGTCCCCAGCGTCGGGCGTGCTGCGGCCCGGCTCGGTCGGGCTCGCCTCGGCCGCCGCGAGCTCCTCGGCGATCGCCTCCCGTCCCTCGGCCAGGCCGCGGGCGAGGATCAGCACCTCCTGGACCTTCTGGTCCGCGAAGGCCAGGCGGTTCCGGGCGTGGCCGGGCAGGGCGGTCTCGGCCTCGAGGTCGTGGGGCACGTGCAGCAGGGAGGTGGAGGTGCCCACCCGCACCCGGGCGCCGGCCTCGGTCAGCTCCTCGAGCAGGTCCAGGGCACCCGGCAGGTCCGTGCGCCACACGTTGCGCCCGTCCACGACGCCGGCCACCAGCGCCGGGGCCTGCGGGGCGAGGAAGGGCTCGAGCTGCTCGGCGGTGAGCCGGCGCAGTCCGCGCCGCCCGGAGGCCAGGTCCGCGTGCACGGCCTCCACCCCGGTGCGGGCCAGCACCGGCAGCAGCTCACGGGCGTCCCCGTAGGCGGTGGTGACCAGCAGGGCGGGGTCCTCCGCCGCCCGGGCCTCGGAGAGCACGCGGTAGGCCCGCTCCACCAGCTCCGGCAGATCCTCCCGGTCCTGGTCGGCCGCCAGGGCGGGCTCCTCCAGCTGCACCCAGCGCACCCCGGTGCGCCCCAGGGCCGCGATCAGCTCGGAGTACACCGGCAGCAGATCCTCCAGCCGGTCCAGGGGGTCGTAGCCGGCCGGGGCGGAGTCCTCGGGCTTGGCCAGCAGCAGGAAGGTCACGGGTCCGACGACGGCCGGGCGCAGGGCCGCGGCGTCGGCCGGGGAGTAGGTGCCGGCGTAGACCTGGCCCTTGAGCTCCTCGGGGTTCGCCGCGAAGGGGGTCTCCGGCCCGATCTCGGGGACCAGGTAGTGGTAGTTGGTGTCGAACCACTTGGTCATCTCCAGGGGCCCGCGGGCGGCGTCGCCGCGGGCCAGGACGAAGGAGGCCTCCCGGTCCAGGCGCCCGTGCTCGTCGGCGAGGTCGTGGAAGCGGGCGGGCACGGCCCCGGTGGCGACGATCGCGTCGAGCACCTGGTCGTAGAGGGCGAAGGACGCGGGGATCGCGGAGCAGCCGGTCAGTCCCAGCTCGCGCAGCCGGGCGACGGTGCGCACCCGCAGGGCGGTGACCTCGCTGGCCAGGTCCGCGGCGTCGGCGTTCCCGGACCAGCGCCGCTCCAGGGCGCGCTTGAGCTCCCGGCGGGGCCCGATGCGCGGGTATCCCAGGACGGTCGCGGCGGGGAAGGGGCAGGCGGCGGCCCCGTGGGTGGACAGGGCGGTGCGCTCTTCAGTGTGCTCGGCGGTGCGGTCGGTGGTGCTCACGGTGGTCTCCTCGGCATCGGATCGGGTGTCTCGGGTGTGGGGGTGATCGGGGTGGCGGGAACGGTCCGGCGGTCCCGGATGGCGCTGCTTCTCGGTCGCAGGCGCCGGGAGGATCTCCTCGTCCAGGGGCTGGGAGCCGGAGGGCAGGTGCCCCCGGGCGGTCTCCACCGGACTGCGTCGGCCCAGGGGCGGGCGGGGTGTCGGGGAGGGGCGAGGCAGGTCCAGGACCTCCAGCAGCTCCAGGGCCGCGGGATGCTCGTTGAAGGTGTACAGGTGCAGTCCCGGCGCCCCGGCGTCCAGGGCGGCCAGGGCCTGCTCCCGGGCCCGGGCCACCCCCACCCGACGCCGCTGCGTCTCGCTCTCGGCGGTCTCCAGCCGGTGGGCGAAGCGCTCGTCCACCGCCAGCCCGGCCAGGGCGCAGACCCTCTCGTAGCGGCGCAGGCTGGTCACCGGGAGGATCCCAGCCACCAGCGGCAGCCCCACCCCGGCCTGCTCGGCCCGGGCCCGCAGGCGGACGTAGTCCTGCGGGTCCTGGCAGACCTGGGTGATCGCGAAGTCCGCCCCGGCCCGCTCCTTGGCCAGCAGCACCTCGATGTCGTGCAGGGCGCTCGGGGATTCGGGGTGGCGCACGGGATAGGCCGCGACCCCCACCGCCAGGCGCCCAGCGCCCAGGTGGGCGCGGTGCTCCCGCTCCACCTCCCGGACCAGCTCCACGAGGTGGCGGGCGAAGGGCAGCTCCTCCGGCCCGGGGACGTATCCGGGCGGGCGGTCCCCGCGCAGCGCGAGGATCCCGCGCACCCCGAGGTCCAGGATCCGGGCCGTCAGCTCCCGCAGCTGCCCGCGGGTGCTGCCCGTGGCGATCACGTGGGCCAGCGGCCGGTACAGGGTGTGGTGCACCAGGTGCTCCAGCAGGTCCAGGCAGCCGGCGCGTCGATCGGCCTGCACCCCGGTGGTCACGGAGACCCAGTCGGGGGCGGTCGGGGCGAGGGCGTCGAGGGTGCGCAGCAGGGCGTCCTGGGCGGCGGGTCCGCGCGGTGGGAACAGCTCGTAGGACAGCGAGGGCGGCGGGGTCGGGGGTGCGGCGGGCACGTCGGGCCTCCTTCTGCAGGATCGGCCGACGGATCGCGGCAGCCGCGGCGGCTGTCGCACGGTATCCATCGGTCCTGGCGGGAGCACCGTTCCCGAACCGTCGCACGAGGGCGGTGGGGGTGGTTGCTGCGGCGTCGTCGAGCCAGGTCTCTCGGCCGCTCTGGATAGGTACCCCTCCAGTGAACCGGCGCAGCCGCGGCCAGCCAAGAACGGACGCGGATGTGACCGTGCGACGCGCCGATGACGCCCGGCGTCCCCGGATGACGCCCCCGCCGTCATGCTCACGGCGAAACCCCTGGAACCGTCCCCCACCCGGGGCGTTGACTAGGGGTTATGACCGAATTCGCAGTGACCAACGCATCCACCGGCGAGGTCGAGCAGACCTTCGACTCCCTGCCCGCCCAGCAGATCCCCGAGATCATCGAGCGGGCGCACCTCGCCGTCGGCCCCTGGCGGGACACCCCGATCGCCCAGCGCGCCCAGGCCCTGGCGAAGGTCGGAGACCTCATCGAGCAGCGCGCCGAGGAGCTGGCCGGGATCATCGGCCGGGAGATGGGCAAGCTCAAGAGCGAGGGCCTGCAGGAGGTCCAGCTGGTCGCCTCCATCTTCCGCTGGTACGCCGAGCACGGCCCCGACGTCCTGGAGCCCACCGAGCTGCAGCCGCAGGGCGCGCAGAAGACCATCGTGGAGCACGAGCCGCTGGGCGTGCTGCTGGGGATCATGCCGTGGAACTTCCCCTACTACCAGCTGGCCCGCTTCGCCGCCCCGAATCTGCTGATCGGCAACACGATCCTGATGAAGCAGGCGGCCATCTGCCCGCTGTCCGCGGGCACCTTCGCCGAGATCCTGCACGAGGCCGGGATCCCGGAGGACGCCTACATCAACCTCTACCTGGACACCGAGGACGTCCCCGCCGTGCTGGAGGACTTCCGGGTGCGCGGGGTCTCCTTGACCGGCTCCGAGCGGGCCGGGGCCTCCGTCGCGCAAAACGCGGGGAAGAACCTCAAGAAGTCCGTGCTGGAGCTGGGCGGCAACGACCCGTTCGTCGTCCTGGACACCTCGGACCTGGACGCGCTGGTGCGCACCGCCGTCGGGCTGCGCACCTCCGTGCAGGGGCAGGTGTGCACCTCCCCCAAGCGGATCATCGTGGTCGATGAGCTCTACGAGGAGTTCGTCGCCAAGGCCCAGGAGGCCGTGGAGGCGATCCGCGTGGGCGCCTGGGACGATCCCGACGCCGACATGGGGCCTCTGTCCTCCGAAACCGCCCGGGACGAGGTGGTCCAGCGCATCCACGACGCCGTGCGGAACGGGGCGACCCTGCGCACCGGCGGCGAGAAGCTGGAGCGTCCCGGCTGGTTCATGTCCCCCGCCCTGCTCACCGACGTGGACCCGGATTCCGACCTGGGCTGCAACGAGCTGTTCGGCCCCGCCGTGATCGTCTACCGCGCCGAGGACGAGGAGGACGCGCTGCGCCTGGCCAACCACACCGACTACGGGCTGCAGGCCTCGGTGTGGACCGAGGACCTGGAGCGCGGCGAGCGCTTCGCCCGGCGGATGCAGGCCGGGATGGTGCACGTCAACGAGCACCTGGTGACCCAGGCGGGCCTGCCCTTCGGCGGCATCGGCCGCTCCGGCTACGGCCGGGAGCTGGCCGAGTGGGGCCTGAAGGAGTTCACCAACGAGAAGCTGGTGCGGGTCAGCGCCCAGTCCTTCTGAGGCCGCACCCCGCACCCTGGCCCGGTGACCCCGGGCCCTCAACATAAGGAGCAGAGCGTGACCGATGAGCAGCGCACCCCCGTGGCCTCCCAGCTGGAGTTCGCGAACCCGGTGACCGCCTACCCGCAGCTGAACCCGGATCCCCAGCACCAGCCCAATCCCGGGCTGGATGCCCGCCTGGAGCCGAAGCCGGATCGCGGCGAGCGCACCTACCGGGGCCTGGGGCGCCTGCCCGGGCGTCGGGCCCTGATCACCGGGGGCGATTCCGGGATCGGCGCGGCCGTGGCGATCGCCTTCGCCCGCGAGGGCGCCGACGTCGCGATCGCCTACCTGCCGGATGAGGAGGAGGACGCCCAGGCGGTCGCCGAGCTGATCCGGGCGGAGGGCCGCACCGCGGCGCTGCTGCCGGGGGATCTGCTGGAGGCCTCGTACCGGGACGGGCTGGTGGAGGCCGCCGTTCAGGAGCTGGGCGGGCTGGACATCCTGGTCAACAACGCGGGCATGCAGTTCTGGTCCGAGAGCATCCAGGAGCTCACCGATGACCAGGTGGATCGCAGCTTCGCCCTCAACGTGCAGGCGATGTTCACCCTGTCCCGGGCGGCGCTGCGGGTGATGCCGGCCGGTTCGACCATCATCAACACCACCTCGGTGCAGGCCTACAAGCCCTCGGATGTGCTCCCGGACTACGCCGCGACGAAGGCCGCGATCAAGGCCTTCACCAAGTCCCTGGCCCAGCAGGCGGCCCCGCAGGGGATCCGCGTGAACGCGGTGGCTCCGGGGCCCTTCTGGACGCCGCTGCAGGTCACCGACGGGCAGCCCGATGCGAAGCTGGACGGCTTCGGCCAGCAGTCCTGGCTGGGGCGGGCCGGTCACCCCGTGGAGATCGCCCCGGCGTACGTGTACCTGGCTTCTGCGGAGTCCAGCTACGTGGTCGGCTCAGTGCTGGACGTCAACGGCGGCGCTCCGACCCCGTGACCTCCTCTCGACGGCGCGTCCCCGGCGGGGGCGCGCCGTCGCGGTTTTTCTGGTGAACTGGTGGTATGCACCACCACCGGTCCCAGACCGCCCCGACCGAATGAGGATGAGATGACCCAGCCCCCTTCTTCCCCCGAGGACCCGAGCCGCGACCGTCCCCAACCGCGCTACGGCCAGTACGCCCCGCAGGACGGCGCCGACGCCGCGGGCGGGCCCGCCGCGGGGGCACCCGCCCCGGGCCACGCCGGGTACCAGCAGGCCCCCGGCTACGGCCAGGGCGCGCCGACGCATGGTCAGGGTGCACCGGTCTATGGGCAGGGTGCCCAGCCGGGCGGGGCCCCCGGCGGCGTCCCCCGCTACGGCGATGCGACCGGTTCCGGAGGGTATGTGCCCCAGCCCGGTGATGTCCGGCAGGCGGGCCCCGCCCCGCAGCGGCTGCGCACCGGGGTGCTCATCGGCTGGATCGGCTGCGGACTGGCCCTGCTGGGCAGCCTGGTCAGCATGATCGACGAGAACCTCATCTTCGGCGGCGCCCTCGAGGTGGCCGGCGCCGTCATCGGCGCGGTCCTGGGCCTGGGGGTCTACGTGATGGGGGCGGCCTTCCTGTGGCTGTGCCTGCGCGGGGCCAACTGGGCGCGGGTGAGTTCGCTGGTCTTCGCGATCATCGCCGGGCTGCAGGCCCTGGCCTCGCTCTTCGCGCTCATCGCCCTGCCCGTCATCGGAACGGTCCTGGCCGCCGAGAACCCGGAGATCGACACCCTGATGCAGGAGGCCACCGGCCCGGCCTTCTGGATCAGCTCGGTGATGACGCTGATCGCCGAGGTCGCCTACCTGGTGGGGGTGCTCATGCTGTGGACCAAGCCGGTCTCCCGGTGGTTCCAGACCGTGCAGGTCCTGCGCCGCGGCTACTGACTCACCGCGGGACTTTCCCGCGGTGATCTGGTGGAATGGGTGATGCACACCAACTTCACTCGAGACGCACGACGCACACCCCCGAGACCCCTTCGAAGGAGCACATCGATCATGTCGCAGCAGCCCGAGCAGAACCCCGCCGACGGCGGCACCCCGCAGTACGGCCAGGGCCAGCCCTAGCAGGGCTACCCGCAGTACCAGACCGGCCAGGGCGCCCCGCAGTACGGAGCCCCCGCCTACGCCGGTCAGCCTCAGGCCGCCGGCTCCGTGGACCAGCTGCTCCAGCAGAAGCCCCAGCAGGTGCGCACCGGCCTCCTGATCCTGTGGATCTCGCTGGCGCTCACCGTGGTCCTCGGCATCATCGCCGCCCTGACCCTGGACTTCGAAGCCACCTACACCCAGCAGGCCCAGGTCAACGGCCAGACCGTCGATGCCACCACCGTCTCCACGATGGCAAGCGCGGCCCGGATCACGGCGCTCGTGGCCTACATCCTCATGGGTGCGGTGGGAGCCCTGTTCGTGTGGTTCGCCGGCAAGGGACGCAACTGGGCGCGCATCGTCCTGCTCGTCTTCGCGGCCCTCTCCGCCCTGGGCGTCCTCGCGAGCCTGGCGACGGGCGGCCTCCTCGGCAGCATCGGGACGATCGTCTTCATCATCGGGGTGATCCTCCTGTTCCTGAAGCCCTCCTCCGCCTGGTACCGCGCGGTCACCGCCGCCCGCCAGGCCCCGACGGCCTACTGAGCGGCCCTCCCCGCACCGCGCAGGCTCGTTGACAGCCCCCGCGGTACGGGACCAGACTGGAAGGGCGGCACTGGGCCGCTGGTAGCCCCGGGCTCCATCATCAAGCCGCTTCGAGCGGCCTTCCGCCGAGAGGCGCTCCCGGTCCAGTGCCCACCTCCTCATCCGACGGCCCGCCCCGAATCCCCGGGGCGGGCCGTCGTCGTTAACCTTGCCCGGTTATGGTGTAGCGGCACCCCGACCACCCCTCGACCGGAAAGCCGGAAGCACCGCGTGGCACTACGACTGTTCCCCCAGGAGAACCGGGCCCTGACCCTGCTCTCCCAGATGGCCGATCTCGTCATCGACGCCGCCTCCGCGGTCTCGCGCACCATGGGCTCCCCCGTGGAGGACCGGCCCGAGCTGCTCGAGCAGGCCTTCGACATCGAAGGCCGGTGCACGGACCTGTTCTTCGCGGTGATGACCGACGTGCGCTCCTCCTTCGTCACCGCCCTGCCCCGCGGGGACCTGTACCTGCTGGCCCACCACCTGAACACCGCCGGGGAGGATCTCGCGGCCGCGACCCACACGATCGTCATCAACGGCCTGGACCAGTTCTCCTCCCGCGCCTCGGACCTGCTGGACCTCATCCAGCGCCAGGCCTCCCTCACCGCGGAGGCCATGCACCACCTGTCCGACCTGGAGGGTCTGGACGAGTACTGGGTGGAGGTGCTGCGCATGGCCAAGCAGTCCACGCGCACCGGGGACCTGTACCGGGCGGACCTCATCGAATCCCTCAAGCCGCGCCGCTACGAGCAGACCGCGCAGTTCGCGGACAAGCTGGACTCCGCGGCCCGCCACCTGCGCGCGGTGGCCACCGAGGTCGGCCGGATCCTCGTGCAGGAGTCCTGAGCGGTGGCCCTCCTGCTCGTCCTGGGCCTGCTGCTGCTCGCGGGGTTCGCGGTGATCGGCAGCTTCCACGACGCCCCCAACGCCATCGCCGTCGCCGTGCGCACCCGCGCCCTGACCGCGACGACCGCGCTGGCCCTGGCCGCCGTGTGCACCGCCATCGGCTTCGGTGTGGGGCTGGCGACCCTGCCGGAGACCGCCCACGACTGGCTGCGGGTCCCCTCCAGCACCGACGGGCTGGGGATGCTCACGGCGGTCCTGGCCACCGCGATCCTGTGGGAGCTGGCCACCTGGTGGCGGGCCATGCCCTCCTCCTCGACCCACGCCCTGATCGGGGCCCTGCTGGGGGCGGGGTGGGCCGCCCGCGCCGTGGACCTGGACGTCCCGGCCGACGCCGCCAGCCAGCTGCTGGCCTCCGTGTGGCTGCCGCTGGTGGCCGGGCCGCTGCTGGCCTACGCGGTGTCCTGGCTGGCGGCGGTGCTGCTGGTGGGGCTGCTGCGCCACGCCAGCCCCCGCACCGTCAACGACCGCTCCCGGTACCTGCTGTGCCTCAGCGCCGCCGTCGTCTCCCTGAGCCACGGCATGTACTTCGGGCACCGGCTGCTGCTGCTGGGCGGGCTGCTGCTGGGCTGCGCCGGGATCACCCCGCCCAGCGCCGTGGCGCTGGCTGCCGGGGCGGTGCTGTGCGCGCTCATGGTGCTGGGCACCCTCGGCGGCGGCTGGCGGATCGCCCGCACCCTGGCCACCCGCATGGTGCAGGTGGACCCGTTCCGCGGGGCGGTCGCGATGACGACGACGAGCCTGCTCAGCCTGGGCACCGGCGCGGTGCTGCGCGAGCCGTACTCCTCCTCGCACCTGTCCGCCGCGGCCGTGCTGGGGGCCGGGTCCACCCAGCGGTTCACCGCGGTGCGCTCCCAGGTCGCGGGCAGGATCGTGCTGACCTGGCTGCTCACGGTTCCGGTCTGCGCGGTGCTGGCGGCCGTGCTGCTGCTGGCGCTGTCCCCGCTGCTGTGAGGCGCGCCCCCGCGCGGGGATCCCGACTCAGCCGAAGCGCCCGGAGACGTAGTCCTCCGTGGCCTGCTCCTTGGGGTTGTTGAAGATCTCCTGGGTGGGGGCGTACTCGATGAGCCGGCCGGGCTTGCCGGTGCCGGCGATGTTGAAGAACGCGGTGCGATCCGAGACGCGCGCGGCCTGCTGCATGTTGTGCGTGACGATCACGACCGTGTACTCCTCCTTCAGCTCGTGGATCAGATCCTCCACGGCCAGGGTGGAGATCGGGTCCAGGGCCGAGCAGGGCTCGTCCATGAGGATCACGTCCGGCTTCACGGCGATGGTCCGGGCGATGCACAGCCGCTGCTGCTGACCGCCGGAGAGCCCGGCCCCGGGCTTGTCCAGCCGGTCCCGGACCTCCTCCCAGAGGTTCGCCGAACGCAGGGAGGACTCCACCAGCTCATCGGCCTGGGCCTTGGGCAGGCGCCGGGAGTTCAGCTTGACCCCGGCCAGCACGTTGTCCCGGATGGACATCGTGGGGAAGGGGTTGGGCCGCTGGAAGACCATGCCGACCTGGGAGCGCACCCGCACCGGGTCCACCCCCTTGCCGTAGAGGTCCTCCCCGTCCAGGCGCACCGAACCCTCCACCCGGGCCCCCGCGATGACCTCGTGCATCCGGTTCAGGGTGCGCAGGAACGTGGACTTGCCGCAGCCGGAGGGCCCGATGAACGCGGTCACGGACCGGGCGCGGATCTGCATGCTCACGTCCTGCACGGCCAGGAAGTCGCCGTAGTAGACGTTCAGGTGCTCGACGTCGATGCTCTTGGACACGGGGCAGGCTCTCCTTGGGGTGGCGGGTGCGGGGGCGTCAGCGGCCGGTCTTCGGGGCGAAGATCCGGGCGATCAGCCGGGCGGCGAGGTTCAGCAGCATGACGACGACGATGAGGATCAGCGCCGCGGACCAGGCCCGGCCCTCCGAGATCTGGGGGCTGGTGGGCGAGGTCGGGGTCATGATCTGGTAGTAGATGTACGTGGGCAGGGTGGTCATCCAGCCGGAGAACGCGTTCCAGTTGATGGTGGTGACGAACCCGGCGGTGACCAGGATGGGAGCGGTCTCCCCGATGACGCGGGCGATCGCCAGGGTCACGCCCGAGGAGATCCCGGAGATCGCCGTCGGGATGACCACCTTGACGATGGTGCGCCACTTGCGCACCCCCAGGGCGTAGGAGGCCTCCCGCAGCTCGTTGGGCACGATCCGCAGCATCTCCTCCGCGCTGCGCACGACCGTCGGGATCATCAGCACGGACAGGGCGACGGAGGCGATGAAGCCGAAGCGCACGGAGGGGTCATCCAGGATCTGCACGAAGAACGCGGCCGCGAACAGACCGGCGACGATCGAGGGGATGCCGGTCATCACGTCCACGAGGAACGTGATGGTCTTGGCGATCGCACGGGAGATGCGGGTGGCCCCGCCGTACTCGGTCAGGTAGATCGCGGTCAGCAGACCGATCGGCACGGACATCACGGTGGCCCAGAAGGTGATCACCAGGGTGCCGACGATCGCGTGGTAGGCCCCGCCGTACACGGGGCCCTCGCCGGCGGCCGCGGCGTTGTCCGTGACGCCGGTGACCCCGCCCATCGAGGTGGTCAGCAGGTGCGCGTTCAGCCCGGGCAGGCCCCGGGCGAGCACGACCCACAGCACCGAGACCAGCGGGACGAGGGCCAGCAGGAAGGCCCCCCAGACGAGGTAGCGAGCGAAGGCGTCGGCCCCGCGGCGTCGTCCCTCGATCCCGGCGACGGCCAGCGGGCCCGCGATCACCAGGATCAGGGCGGAGAAGATCGCCCAGGAGGCGATGCCGAAGCCGATCAGCGCGGAGGCCGCGGCCCCGAGGATGACGGCGAGGACCCCGATCAGCCACGGCAGCCAGGCCGGGGCGGTGCGGGTCCTCAGCCGGTGACCCAGCTGGGTGCGCTGCGACGATGCGGTGGAGGGCTGGTTCATGCGTCGGCTCCCGAGAAGTGCCGGTAGCGGGCCACGACCAGGCGGGCCAGCATGTTGACGACGAGGGTGATGAGGAACAGGACCAGGCCGGCGGCGATCAGCTCGTTCATCCGCATCCCGTAGGCCTCCGGGAAGTTCAGGGCGATCTCACTGGCCACGGTCTGGTTCCCGGACTGGATCAGCGAGGGGTTGAAGGCCCCGCCGGACAGGACCAGGGCCACGGCCATGGTCTCCCCGAGAGCCCGACCCAGCCCGAGCATCACGGAGGAGACGATCCCCGCCCGGGCGAAGGGCAGCACCGTCATCCGGATCATCTCCCACCGGGTGGCACCCAGACCC
Source organism: Rothia sp. BD8 (assembly GCF_044878465.1). Taxonomy (NCBI): domain Bacteria; kingdom Bacillati; phylum Actinomycetota; class Actinomycetes; order Micrococcales; family Micrococcaceae; genus Rothia; species Rothia sp. BD8. Next base: position 92,357 of record NZ_JANJES010000004.1, read on the forward strand.
AGGGCCGCCTCCTGCTGCAGCACCGGCGTCTGGGCGAAGATCTCCCGACACATCGAGGTGATGATCGGCAGGATCATGATCCCCAGGACGATGCTCGCGGTGAGGATGGTCTTGCCGGTGGCCGAGGCCGGGCCGGCGAAGATCGGCAGGAAGCCCAGCTCATCGGCCAGCCAGTCGTAGAACGGCACGATCTTGGGAGCCAGGACGGAGGCACCCCAGGCGCCGAACACGACGGACGGGATCGCGGCCAGCAGGTCGATGACGTAGCCGACCGGGGCGGCCAGGCGCCGCGGGGCGTAGTGGGAGACGAACAGGGCGACGCCGATGCCCACGGGGGTGGCGATCAGCAGGGCGATCAGCGCGCTGATCAGGGTGCCCGCCACCAGCGGGCGGATGTAGCCGATGAAGCCGTCTCCGCCCGTGAAGTCCCCGGCCGGCGTGCCCACCAGATCCTTCGCGCGCAGCACGAGGAACAGGGCGACGCCGGCCAGGACGACCAGGATCACCAGGCCCGCCGCGAGGGCGAGCCCGGCGAAGATCCGGTCCTGGGCCGGAGAGGAGGACTTGGCGCTCACTTGGTCTTCACGGTGTCGATGGCGGCCTTCGCCTCATCCCGCAGCTTCTGGGGCAGCGGGGTGGAGTGGGCGGCGTCCGCGGCGGCCTTCTGCCCGTCCTCGGAGGTCACGTAGGTCTCGAAGGCCTTGACCTGGTCCACGGTCTCCTGCTTGTCGTAGGCCGAGCAGATGATGTGGTAGGAGACCAGCACGATCGGGTAGGCCCCGTCGGTGCCCTCGTGGTCGATCTCCAGGGCGATGTCGTGCTCCGAGCGGCCATCCAGGCGCTTGGCGTTCTCCACGGCGCGGGCGACGTTCTCCTCCTCGTGGGAGACGTAGCCGTCCCCGGCCTTGATCTTGGCGGCGCCCAGGTCCCCCACGGCGGAGGAGTCGGCGTAGGTGATCGCGCCTTCGGTGGTCTTGGTGGTGGACACGACCCCGGAGGTGCCCTTGTTGGCCTCACCGGACAGCCCGGAGGGCCAGTTGCCGGAGGCCTTCTCGGTCCAGGCGCCCTGCGAGGCGTCAGCGAGGTAGTCGGTGAAGTTCTTGGTGGTCCCGGAGTCATCCGAGCGGTGCACGGTGGTGATCTTGGTGTCCGGCAGGTCGGTGCCCTCGTTCTGATCCGCGATCGCCGGGTCGTTCCACTGGGTGATCTTGCCGGAGAAGATCTCCGCGATCGTCTTGGCGTCCAGGTTCAGGGAGTCGATGCCCTTGAGGTTGAAGGCCACGGAGATCGGGGAGACGTAGACGGGGATGTCCATGGCGCCGCCGTCGCCGCACTGGGACTTGGCCTTCTCGACCTCATCGTCGGTCAGGGGGACGTCGGAGCCGGCGAAGCTGGCCCCGCCGGCCAGGAAGGCCTCGCGCCCGGCGCCGGAGCCGTCCGGGGAGTACTGGACGGTGGCCCCGGAGTGGGCGGACTGGTAGCCGGACTGCCAGGCGGTCATGGCCGCCTGCTGGGAGGAGGCGCCGACCCCGGAGAGGGTCCCGGACACGGAGGAGTCCGAGCCCGCCGAGCCGGAGTCCCTGGAGCCGGTGGCGTCGTCCGAGCCGCAGGCAGTCAGGGCGAGGGAGCCGACGGCGGCCAGGGCGGCCCAGCGGCCGATGCGCGAGATCTTCATGTGGGTTCTTCTCCCTATGGGTCTGGTGTGCGCCCCGTTGCGCGGGGACCGATGGTGGTGCGGGGCCCGGTCCGGGCCCGCGGTCTCGAGCGTACGCAGGGCAGGTGACCCGAGGCCCGATCCCGGGTGAACGCCGGGTGAACACTCGGGCGCCCCGTCCGCACCCGACCGAACCCCGCCCGGGACGCTTTCCGTACCATGGGGGCATGAGCGGAAGCGGGATCGCCGGGCGTGCAGGCGCCGTGCTGGACCACGCCCGTCGTCGGACCCGCACGGGACTGGGCCGGGTGCGCGCGGGCTTCGGGCAGTCGCTGCAGATCACGATCGCAGCGGTCGGAGCCTACGCCTTCGCCGAGCATGTGCTGGGCCACCACGGTCCGCTGTTCTCCGCCACGGCCGCGATCGTCTCCCTCGGCTACGGAAACGGCTCGGTGCATCTGCGCCGCATCCTGGAGGTCTCCCTCGGGTGCACCCTGGGCATCGCGGTCGGCGATGTGCTGATGCACGTGCTGGGTCAGGGCCTGGTGCAGGCCTCCGTCGTCCTGCTGGTCTCGATCCTGCTGGCCCGCTTCCTGGACAACGGCACGATCTTCACCACCCAGATGGGCCTGCAGTCCGTGCTGGTGGTGATCCTCCCGCCGTCGGTGGACGGGCCCTTCGCCCGCAGCCTGGACGCCATCGTGGGGGCCTGCTTCGCGCTGGCGATCATGGCGATCTCCCCGCGGGATCCCAGCCGGGAGGCCCGGCGGGGCTTCCGCACGCTGAGCGGGGAGTTCTCCGCGGTGCTGCGCGAGATCGCGGCGGCCCTGGGCGGGTACGACGCCGAGCGCGCCCAGCGCGCCCTGCGCCGCAGCCGGCGCACCCAGCCCAGCATCACGGCCCTGGAGTCCGCGCTGAAGATGGGCCGGGAGCAGGCGCGGTTCACCCTGCTGCGGCGCGGCCGCCTGGAGGAGATCGAGGCCTACGAGCGCTGCCTGGACGCCCTGGATCACGCGGTGCGCAACACCCGGGTGCTGGCCCGGCGCCTGACCGCCGTGATCCGCACGGTGCGGCTGCGGCCCCAGGCGGTGGCGGCCCTGGAGGAGATCCTCACGGAGCTGGCCGAGGCCGTAGACCTGATCGGGGCGTCCTTCGCCGGCGGCTCGACGACGGCCCGGGAGGCCTTCTCCGCTCGCGCCCGGGCGGACCTGACCCGGGTGGCCCAGCGCCTGGATCCGGCGGCCCTGGGGGTGCGCACCTACCAGGGCGAGTCCCTGGTGATGCTGATCCGACCGCTGAGCGTGGACCTGCTGGCGGCCACGGGCCTGCCCTACGCGAAGGCCAGCACCATCCCGGTGCAGATCCGCCAGGAGCTCACCGAGGCGCTGCCGGTGGTGGACCCGGAGGAGGAGGACGACCGGCCCGGGTCCCGCACCCGGCGGGACTCGGACTGAGGCGCTCCGGATTCGTGCTGAGATGCGGGGATCGTGCTGAGATGCCGCACGGCGGGACGCATCTCAACACGAACGGCGCAACTCAACACGAAACCCGCATCTCAGGGCGGGGAGGCGCCTGCTCGATCTGTCAGTCGGGGCCTCTACCCTGGGCACATGAGCCCCGCACGCAAGAGCCCCCGCGCCGCCAACGCCTATCGCTGCCGCGAATGCGGCTGGACCACGGCCAAATGGGTGGGCCGCTGCGGGGAATGCCAGCAGTGGGGCACCATCGAGGAGGTCGGCGCCGTCGCCTCCGGGCCGCGCACCAGCGCCGCGGCCAGCGTGCAGACCCCCGCCCAGCCCATCACCCAGGTGGACGCGACCCTCGCCCGCGCCGCCTCCACCGGCATCGCCGAGTTCGACCGCGTGCTCGGCGGCGGGCTGGTGCCCGGGGCCGTGGTGCTGATGGCCGGGGAGCCCGGTGTCGGCAAGTCCACGCTGCTGCTGGACGTCGCGGCGACCTTCGCCCGCGGGGCCGGGAGCACCCGGGACGTGCTGTACGTGACCGGGGAGGAATCCGCCGCCCAGGTGAAGCTGCGCGCGGACCGGATCGGCGCGGATGCGGACACCCTGTACCTGGCCGCGGAGACGGACCTCGGCGCCGCACTGGCCCACATCGAACGGATCAACCCGACGCTGCTGATCCTGGACTCCGTGCAGACCCTGGCCAGCGCGGAGGTGGACGGCTCCGCCGGCGGGGTCACCCAGGTCCGGGAGGTGGCCGCGGCCGTCATCGCCGAGGCCAAGCGGCGGAACATGACCACCCTGCTGGTGGGGCATGTGACCAAGGAGGGCGCGATCGCCGGGCCCCGGCTGCTGGAGCACCTGGTGGATGTGGTCTGCCAGTTCGAGGGGGATAAGAACTCCCGGATCCGGATGCTGCGCGCGGTCAAGAACCGCTTCGGCCCCACCGACGAGGTCGGCTGCTTCGACCTGCTGGAGGACGGCATCACCGGGGTCTCGGACCCGTCCGGTCTGTTCGTCTCCCGCACCCCCGTGCCCGTGGCCGGGACCTGCCTGAGCGTGACCCTGGAGGGCCGCCGCCCGCTCCTGGCGGAGGTCCAGGCGCTGCTGGATGAGTCCTCCACCTCCCAGCCGCGCCGGGCCACCGCCGGACTGGACGCCCAGCGCACCGCGATGCTGCTGGCCGTGCTGCAGCGGCGGGCCGGCTTCGGCGTCGGGAAGATGGACTGCTACCTCTCCACGGTCGGCGGGGTGCGCCTGAGCGAGCCGGCAGCGGATCTGGCGACCGTCATGGCCCTGGCCTCCGCCGCGGAGGACAAGCCGCTGCCGCGACGCCTGGTGGTCTTCGGGGAGGTGGGCCTGGCCGGTGAGGTCCGCGCGGTGCCCGGCATCCGCCAGCGCATCGCCGAGGCCGCGCGGCTGGGCTTCACCCACGCCCTCGTGCCCGCCTCCCCCGCCGGGGCCGGACAGGTCCCGGCGGGCTTCACCGTCAAAGAGGTCGCCTCCGTGGTGGAGGCCGTGGCCACGCTCTTCCCGGGGCGCACCAAGGGCTGAAAGCCCGCGGGCTTCCCTCCCCCGCCCGCAGGGCCCGTTCTCGAGGCCCGCCGACAGCCGGTCCGCGCGGCCCCGCGATCCATCGGGGACCGCCCACCTAAGATGGACGGGTGGCTACCGCACGCACCTGTCTGCTGACCAAGACCCTCGCCCTGCTCGCCCCCGGCACCCAGCTGCGGGAGGGTCTCGAGCGCATCCTGCAGGGCGGCACCGGGGCACTGGTGGTGCTCGGCTCGGACCGGATGGTCGAAGCCATCGGCACCGGGGGCTTCGACATCGGCATCGAGTTCACCGGCACCCGCCTGCGGGAGCTGGCCAAGATGGACGGGGCGATCGTGTGCGACCGGGACGTGACCCGCATCCTGCGGGCCGGGGTGCATCTCATGCCGGATCCGGCCATCCGCACCGAGGAGTCCGGGACCCGGCATCGCACCGCCGAGCGGGTGGCCAAGCAGACGGGGTTCCCGGTGGTCTCCGTGTCCGCGTCCATGGGCATCATCACCATCTACGCGGACGGGGTGCGCTACCCCCTGGAAGACACTCAGGCCATCATGTTCCGCGCCAACCAGGCCCTGCAGACCCTGGAGCGCTACTCCCACCGGCTGGATCAGGAGTTCGCGAACCTCGCCTCCCTGGAGATCGAGTCCGATGTGACCGTGCGCAGCGTCGCCGCGGCCCTGCAGCGGCTGGAGCTGGTCCGGCGCATCACCGCGGAGGTGGACCAGGCCGTCGTCGAGCTGGGCACCGAGGGGCGGATGGTGCAGATGCAGCTGGAGGAGCTGGTCCTGGGCCAGCCCGATGCGGATGCCCTCCTGCTGGACTACCTCCCGGTTCCGCCCGACGCGGCCGCACTGGCCCAGGCCCGGGAGGCGGTGGCCGGGTTGGACCCGGCGGAGCTGGCGGATCTGGCGGTGGTGGCCCGCACCGTGGGACTGCCCGGGGCCGGGGACCTGGACGTGCCGGTGGCTCCGCGCGGGCACCGGCTGCTGGCCGGGATCAAGTCGCTGCCGCGGGCCGTGGCCGACCGGCTGGTGGAGCGCTTCGACGGTCTGCAGGCGCTGATGGCCGCGAATCTGGAGGATCTGCGCGCCGTGGACGGGGTCGGCGAGCAACGCGCCCGCAGCATCCGCGAATCCCTGGCCCGCACCGCCGAATCCAGCCTGCTGGAGCGGTTCATGTGAGACCCCGCGGCGGGCGCCCTGCACCGGAAGAGACGCGGCCCTGCCGCCCACGCGAACGCACCGCGCCCGGCCCCGGATGTCCCTGAGCGGGTCCGGCGCCGGGCGTGAAGCGCGGTCGATGAGACGCGGCTACTGGATCACGATGAGCGTGGGCTGGGAGCTCACGCCGTTGACGGTCGCGGTGACCCAGTAGTACCCCGTCTTCGCCTGCTGGGCGGCCTGCCCGCAGCCGTAGGCGTTCATCCCGCGATCCCAGGTGAGGCTCGTGGTCTGCTTCGCCCCGGCCTGCAGGGTGGCTTCATCGTGGGTGGGCTGGGCCTGGCAGGTCTGGCTGCTGTAGACGTTGGCCGGGCCGGAGGTGATCTGGTACGTGGTGTTCGCGGAGCCGAGATCCACGGTGCAGGGGTTCTGCGAGCCGTTGGCGACGGTCGTGGTGATGACCGGCTGCTGCCCCGCGGCGTAGACCTGCTTGTCCACCGTGGTGCTCACGGTGAAGGCGTCGGAGCAGGCCTGCACGGGCTGCTGCGTCGTGGGCTCCGGGGTGGGTGCGGCGGCCTGGTCCGTGGGGGTGGCGCTGGCCTCGGTGCCTTCGGCGTCGGCCGAGGCCGTGGACTCGCCGGTGGGGGTCACCTCCGCGGAGGCCGAGGCCGAGGGCTGGGCGGAGGCGGAGCCCGAGGCGGACCCGGAGGCGCCGCCGGTGGGACGGGCGCTGAAGCTGTCGAAGTTGTCTCCGGCGGCGGCGCTGGAGGCTGCGGCGGTGTCATCCCCGGAGTCGGTGAGCCGCTGGAAGGCGAAGACCAGCGCCCACACCACCAGGATGATCGCGAGGATCGCGATGATCGCGGCGATGATGCGCCGCCTGCGATAGACCTCGGGCGCCTCGCGCTCGTACTCTTCCCCGTCACCGTCGAATTCTTCGTAGTCAGCCATGGCCCTCAGATTACCCAATTCTCCCCGCCGCCGCGTCCTGGCTCACTCCCATCCCGGACCCGCCGGAAGCCGCCTTTCCGCGGCATCCCGGGCCCTCCGCCTGCCCTACAGTGGTGGGGATATGCCTGCTCCCACCGCCCTGCCGGATCCCGCGACCCTGTCCCAGCTGCACGAGCGCATCGGCGCGTGGTTCCGCGCCCACGCCCGGGACCTGCCCTGGCGGGCCCCCGAGCGCACCCCCTGGGAGGTCATGGTCAGCGAATTCATGCTGCAGCAGACCCCGGTGAACCGGGTTTTGCCGGTCTGGCGGGAGTGGCTGCGGCGCTGGCCCACCCCCGCCGCGCTGGCCGCGGAGTCCCCCGGGGAGGCGGTGCGGGCGTGGGGCCGACTGGGTTACCCGCGCCGGGCTCTGCGCCTGCACGCTGCGGCCGCGGCCATCGTCGCCGAGCACGACGGCGAGGTTCCGGCGGACCGGGAGACCCTGCTGGGTTTGCCCGGGATCGGGGCCTACACCGCCGCGGCGATCAGCGTCTTCGCCTTCGGGCACAGGGAGACCGTGGTGGATACGAACATCCGGCGCGTGCAGGCCCGGCTGATCTCCGGGCGGGCCCTGCCGGGCAGGGGCATGACCGCCGCCGAGATGCGCCTGGCCGAGGCCCTGCTGCCGCGAGATCGGGAGGATTCCGTGCGGTGGAACATCGCGGTGATGGAGCTGGGCGCCCTGGTGTGCACGGCCCGCGCCCCGCGCTGCGAGGAGTGCCCGGTGCTCGCCGACTGCGCCTGGGTGGCCGCGGGGCGCCCGGAGCCGGAGGTCGCCCCGAAGGGCCAGGCCTGGCACGGCACGGACCGGCAGGCCCGCGGGGCCCTGATGGCGGTGCTGCGCGCGGCGAGCGCCCCGGTGCCCCGGGCCCTGCTGCTGGACCCGCGGCTGCCGGAGCAGGCCCACGGCTCGGCGGCGGAGGCTGACGACGTCGTGCGCGCCGTGCGCGCCCTGCGTCGCCTCGAAGCCCCGCCCGAGCAGCTGCGGCGGTGCCTGGAGGGGCTGCTCACCGACGGGCTGGCCGCGGAGCCCACCCCGGAGACGGTGGCCCTGCCCTGACCCGGCCGCCCGCGAGCGGGGCTCAGCAGATGGGCGGGGCTCAGAGGGCGCGGATCATGCGGGTGTTGCCCAGGGTGTTGGGTTTGACCCGGGCGAGGTCCAGGTACTCGGCGATGCCCTCGTCCTTGGAGCGCAGCAGCTCGGCGAAGACCTGCGGGTCGATGCCCTCCTGCTCGTCCATGACCTCGAAGCCCATCCGCCGGAAGAACTCGACCTCGAAGGTCAGGCAGAACACCCGGCTCACCCCGAGGTCGCGGGCCCGCTCCAGCTGCGCCTGCACCAGCCGCCGCCCGATGCCGTGGCCGGTGAGCACCGGGTCCACCGCGACGGTGCGGATCTCGGCGAGGTCCTCCCAGATCACGTGCAGCGCCGCGCAGCCGGCCACCCCGACGCCGGGGGCCTCGATGACCAGGAACTCCTGGATCGCCTCGTAGTAGTCCACCGTCTCCTTGGTGATCAGCACGCCCTGTTCGGCGTAGGGCGCGACGAGGCGCCCGATCGCCCGGGCGTCCGCGGTGCGGGCCGGGCGCAGGTGGAGGTCGGTCATGGGTGTCGAGTCTACGCGTCCCCGAACATGGCGAACGCCCCGGACCCGCGCGCCGTGCGCGGGTCCGGGGCGTTCGCGGCATCCCGGATGCGGGCCTCTTCCGGATCAGGCCTGGGCGGCTCCGGAGGCCGGGCCGGCCTCCCCGCCGCCGCGGTCCGTCTTGGGCGGCAGGGCCGAACCGGACAGCTGCTCCGGGTCCACGTGGGAGTCGGTGATCTCCGCTCCCTCGTCCCCGTAGGAGATGCCGTCCTCGGACAGCTCGGCCATCTTCTGCGAGGAGAACGTGAACTGCGCGTCCTGTCCCTCGCCCTCGACGTCCACGGTGATCTTCTCCCCCGCGGAGATCTCCCCGAACAGGATCTTCTCCGAGAGCTGGTCCTCGATCATCCGCTGCATGGTCCGACGCAGCGGGCGGGCGCCCATCGCCGGATCGTAGCCGCGCTCGGCCAGCAGCTTCTTCGCGGCGTCGGTCAGCTCGATGGACATGTCCTGATCGCGCAGGCGCTCGGCCAGGCGGGCCACGAACAGGTCCACGATCTGGATGATCTCCTTCTCCGTCAGCTGCGGGAAGACGATGATGTCATCCACGCGGTTGAGGAACTCCGGGCGGAAGTGCTCCTTGAGCTCCTCCTGCACCTTCGCCTGCATCCGCTCGTAGTTGGTCGTGGCGTCATCCGCGGACTGGAAGCCCACGGGCACGCGGCGGGAGATGTCCCGGGTGCCCAGGTTGGTGGTCATGATGATCACCGTGTTCTTGAAGTCCACCACACGGCCCTGGGAGTCGGTCAGGCGACCGTCCTCCAGGATCTGCAGCAGCGAGTTGAACAGGTCCGCGTGGGCCTTCTCCACCTCGTCGAACAGGACCACGGAGAACGGCTTGCGGCGCACCTTCTCGGTCAGCTGGCCGCCCTCCTCGTAGCCGACGTATCCGGGGGGCGCCCCGAACAGGCGGGAGACGGTGTGCTTCTCCTGGTACTCGGACATGTCCAGGGTGATCAGGGCGTCGTCGTCGCCGAAGAGGAACTCCGCCAGGGCCTTGGCCAGCTCGGTCTTGCCGACGCCGGTGGGCCCGGCGAAGATGAACGAACCGCCCGGGCGGCGCGGGTCCTTCAGCCCGGCGCGGGTGCGCCGGATCGCCCGGGACAGGGACTTGATGGCGTCGTCCTGGCCGATGACGCGCTTGTGCAGCTCGTCCTCCATCTTCAGCAGGCGGCCGGACTCCTCCTCCGAGAGCTTGTACACCGGCACCCCGGTGGCCGCGGCCAGCACCTCGGAGATGACCTCCGGGTTGACCTCGCCCATCGCGGAGTCGGATTCCTTCCAGCTCTTCTCCGCCTCCTCCTTCTGCGCGATGAGCTTCTGCTCCTTGTCCCGCAGGTTGGCGGCCTTCTCGAAGTCCTGACCCTCGATCGCGGCCTCCTTCTGGGAGCGCAGATCCGCGATGCGGTCCTCGAGGTCCTTGATCTCCGGCGGGGCGGTCAGGCGCTTGATGCGCAGCCGCGCCCCGGCCTCGTCGATCATGTCGATGGCCTTGTCCGGCAGGAAGCGGTCCGAGATGTACCGGGCGGACATGGACACCGCGGCCTCCAGGGCCTCGTCGGTGATGGTCACCCGGTGGTGGGCCTCGTACTTGTCGCGGATGCCCTTGAGGATCTCCACCGCGTGGGCCTGGGAGGGCTCATCCACCTGGATCGGCTGGAAGCGGCGCTCCAGGGCGGCGTCCTTCTCGATGTGCTTGCGGTACTCATCCAGGGTGGTCGCCCCGATGGTCTGCAGCTCGCCGCGAGCCAGCATGGGCTTGAGGATGCTGGCCGCATCGATCGCGCCCTCGGCGGCGCCCGCCCCGACGAGGGTGTGGATCTCATCGATGAACAGGATGATGTCCCCGCGGGTGCGGATCTCCTTGAGCACCTTCTTCAGCCGCTCCTCGAAGTCGCCGCGGTACCGGGAGCCGGCCACCAGGGAGCCGAGGTCCAGGGTGTAGAGGTGCTTGTCCTTCAGGGTCTCCGGGACATCCCCGCGCACGATGGCCTGGGCCAGGCCCTCCACGACGGCGGTCTTGCCGACGCCGGGCTCGCCGATGAGCACGGGGTTGTTCTTGGTGCGCCGGGACAGCACCTGCATGACCCGCTCCATCTCCTTGAAGCGCCCGATCACCGGGTCCAGCTTGCCCTCGCGGGCCGCGGCGGTGAGGTTGGTGCCGAACTGGTCCAGCACGGTGGAGCCGGCCGGGCTGCCGTCCTTGCCGCCGCCGGCGCCGACCCCGGCGGTCTCCTTGCCGGCATCCCCGGTGCCGCCCTGGTAGCCGGAGATCATGTCGATGACCGTCTGGCGCACCCGCGAGGGGTCCGCGCCGAGCTTGGTCAGCACCTGGGAGGCCACGCCCTCCCCGGCCCGGATCAGGCCCAGGAGGATGTGCTCGGTGCCGATGTAGTTGTGTCCCAGCTGCAGGGCCTCGCGCAGGGACAGCTCCAGGACCTTCTTGGCCCGGGGGGTGAAGGGGATGTGCCCGCTGGGAGCCTGCTGCCCGGGACCGATGATGTCCTGGACCTGCTCGCGCACGGCGGACAGCGTCACGCCCATGGATTCCAGGGCCTTGGCGGCGATGCCCTCGCCCTCGTGGATGAGACCGAGCAGCAGGTGCTCGGTGCCGATGTAGTTGTGGTTGAGCATGCGGGCCTCTTCCTGGGCCAGCACGACGACGCGCCGAGCGCGATCCGTGAACCTCTCGAACATATGGGTGTCTCCTTGTACGCGGCTTTGCCCTCGATGCTACGCACGCCCAAAGCCCGCGTGCGGACTGTTCGCCACCGGCGAGAGACGCATCAAGCCCAGAGCGGAAAGCACGTGCGCTTTTCCGCCCTGGGCTTGATGCGCGTCCCGCCCGCGAGGTCCCGCGGGGCGGAAGGCGTGGTTCGGGAGGGGTCTACTTCCCGCTCTTCATCGCGGCGTAGTAGGCGTCCTGGATCTCCTGGTGGATGCGGCCGCGATCGGAGACGTCGTAGTTGTTCTCCTTGGCCCACTTGCGGATCTTCGCGGTCTCGGGGTTGCGGGCCTGACCGGAGGAGGAGGACTGCTTTCCGCCGCCGCGGCCGGTGCGGGCCTGCACCCGGCGGGCCTTGGCCACGTAGGGACGCAGCGCATCCCGCAGCTTGGAGGCGTTCTCGGTGGTCAGGTCGATCTCGAACTGTCCGCCGTCCAGCCCGAAGCGGACGGTCTCATCGGCCGGTCCGCCCTGCAGATCGTCCTCGAGAATGATCTTCACTTTCTGAGCCATGGTGTTCTCCTGCCGATTCGCTCACGTCATTGCCACGCGCCTGAACGGTGAGGATCCGGATTATCCGATCCAGCGGATCGTCCTTCGCATCTCACATCGCGCGCTGCGGCTCGTTCGATTCCGAGGATAACAACATCGCCGCGGAGAATACAATCTCCGCGGCGATGAATTCACGAATTCCCAGGTTTCTCTGCGTCTGGCTCTCTCGGAGAGGAGAAGATCGCATCCCCACCCTCGCGTCGGCGCACCCCTTCATACCAGGTGCGCGCATCCTCCTCCGCGGCCGCGTGGGCGCGCCGCTCCCGGCTGTCCGCGCGCAGGATCCAGCGCATGATGAGCCAGAAGAGCACGCCCAGGCCGATCGAGGGCAGCAGCACCGCCAGATATTCCACGGCCTAATCCTGCTCGGGCTTCATCAGGGGGAACAGGATGGTCTCGCGGATCCCCAGCCCGGTGAACAGCATGACCAGCCGATCCAGGCCCAGACCCAGCCCGCCCATCGGCGGTGCGGCCGACTCCAGGGCGCGCAGGAAATCCTCATCCAGCTGCATGGCCTCGTCGTCCCCGCGGGCGGCCTTCCGGGACTGCTCGGTGAGCCGTTCGCGCTGGATCACGGGATCGATCAGCTCGGAGAACGCGGTGCCGCGCTCCATCCCGCCGATGATCAGGTCCCACGCCTCGATGACCCCCTCCTTCTCCCGGTGCGGGCGGGCCAGCGGCTGAGCCGACGGCGGGTAGTCGCACACGAAGGTCGGATCGATCAGGGTCGGCTCCACGATCTCCCCGAACAGCTCGATCACCAGCTTCTCGGCATCCCACGCCGGATCCACCGCGACGTCGCGCTCGGCGGCGATCTGCCGCAGCCGCTCGGCCGAGGTGTCCGGGGTGATCTGCTCGCCCACGGCCTCGGACAGCCCCGGGTACACCCCGAGCCAGCGCCATTCGCCGTCCAGGTGGATCGTGCCGTGCTCGGAGGGGATCTCGCGCACGCCCAGGGCATCCGCGCAGGCCAGGATGACCGAGCGGATCAGCTCCGCCATCGTGTACTGGTCCCCGTAGGCCTGGTAGGCCTCCAGGGTGGTGAACTCCGGGCTGTGCGTGGAGTCCACGCCCTCGTTGCGGAAGACCCGCCCGATCTCGTAGACCCGCTCGATCCCGCCGACCACGGCGCGCTTGAGGTACAGCTCCGTGGCGATGCGCAGAGTCATGCCCTGGTCGAAGGCGTTCAGGTGCGTGGCGAAGGGGCGCGCGGTGGCCCCACCGTGCACCAGCTGCAGGATCGGGGTCTCGATCTCGGTGTAGTCCTGCTCCTCCAGCACCCGGCGCACCGTGGAGATGATCTTCGCCCGGGTGCGCACCACCTGCTGGGCCTCCGGGCGCACCATGAGATCCAGGTGGCGCTGGCGCACGCGGGTCTCCTCGTTGAGGTCCTTGTGCAGGGTCGGCAGGGGCCGCAGGGACTTGGAGGCCATCGCCCACTCGTCGGCCATCACGGACAGCTCGCCGCGGCGGGAGCTGATGACCTCCCCGCGCACGAACACGTGATCGCCCAGGTCCACCAGGGACTTCCACTCATCCAGCGCCTCCTGGCCGACCTTGGCCAGGGAGAGCATCGCCTGCAGGCGGGTGCCGTCCCCGGACTGCAGGGTCGCGAAGCACAGCTTGCCGGTGTTGCGCTGGAAGACCACGCGCCCGGCCACCCCGACGACGTCACCGGTCTCCTCCCCCGCGGCGAGCCCCTCGTACTGGGCCCGCACGCTCGGGATCGTGCGGGTCACGGGGACCCCCACCGGGTAGGGTTCGCGTCCGACGGCCAGCAGGGCGGCGCGCTTGTCCGCGCGCACCCGCATCTGCTCGTTCGCCTCGGCGGCGGCCTGGGCGCGCTCGGCCTCGACGGCCGGGGTGGTCTCGGGGGCCTGGGGGGATTCTGCGGAAGTCACGCCCTCCAGCCTAGCGCGTGGCCGCGGGCTCCCGGGTCTCGGCAGGGGTGGGCTCAGACCACGTCCATGTTGTCCAGCAGGCGGGTGGCGCCCACGCGGATCGCGGCCAGGGCCAGGGCCCGCGGGGAGTCCTCGGTCGGGGGTTCGAAGGTCTCCGGGTCCACGATCTCCAGGTAGTCCAGCTCGACGCCGTCGGCGTGCTCGATGCGCTGCCGGGCGGCGTCCAGGTCGATGCCCGCGTACCCGCGGGACAGGCCCTCCTCCCGCAGCAGGGCGAGGGTCCGGGAGAGCACGAGCGCGGCCGTGCGCTCCTCGGCGGACAGGTAGGCGTTGCGCGAGGACAGGGCCAGGCCGTCGTCGTCGCGCACGATCGCCACCGGCACGATGGTCACCGGCAGCGCGAAGTCCGAGACCATCCGCTGGACCAGGGCCACCTGCTGGGCGTCCTTCTGCCCGAAATAGGCGCGCAGCGGGTGCCCGGAGGCGCCGGCGGCGGTGATGTTCAGCAGCTTGTTGACCACGGTGAGCACCCCGTCGAAGTGCCCCGGGCGCCGGGAGCCCTCGAACAGCTCGCCCAGCCGCCCGGAGGTGACCCGCACCAGCGGCTCGCCGCCGGGGTAGAGGGTCTGCACCTCGGGGAGGAACACCAGATCCACCCCGATCCCGCGCAGCAGCTCCAGGTCCGCCTCGGGGGTGCGGGGGTAGCGGTCGTAGTCCTCGCCGGGACCGAACTGCAGCGGGTTGACGAAGATCGACACGACGACGACGTCGTTCTGCTCCCGGGCCCGGCGGATCAGGGTCGCGTGGCCCTCGTGCAGGGCGCCCATCGTGGGCACCAGGCCCACGGTGGCCACCCGCGGGGCCTCGGGGGCGACGTCCTCCTCGGTCTGCCCGGCGGCCCGCCGCTGCTCGACGGCGGCGAGGTTGCGGGCCTCGGCCTGGCCCACGCGCTGGGCCAGGTGCGCGCAGAGCTCCTCCGGGGTGCGGGCCACGATGAGCTCGGTCATGCTCGACAGTCCTTCTCGCGGGGTCCGACCCGCCGTCGGGGCGCTCCTTCTTCGACGGGGGCGCGGAGGCGGGGGCGGGACCGTGGTTCGGGGTTTCGGCAGGAGAGTCTACCGGTACTCGGCGCCGTGCGGGGGCTGCCGGTCCTCCTCCAGGGCCCCCAGCACCTGCTTCAGGGCCGCCGCGGACAGCGCCCCGCGCCGGTGCGCCCGCTCGGCGCTGGCCCGGGCCATCGCCAGGTAGGCCCGGCCGATGTCCGCGGCGTCCTCCTCCCGCGCGAAGCCCTCCAGGATCTCCCGGTGCGCGGCCAGCGTGCCCACATCGCCGCGGGCCACCGGACCGGTCAGGGCGGCGTCCCCGCTGGCCAGGGCGTTGTCCAGGCTCGCCCGCAGCAGCGGGGCGAGCATCCGCCCCGGCTCGGGCACCCCGATGCTCTCCAGGATCTGACGGGACTGCCCGACCAGGGTCACCAGGTGGTTGGACCCGTGGGACAGGGCCGCGTGGTACAGCGGCCGGTCCCCCTCCTGCACCACCACGGGCTCCCCGCCCATCTCCACGACCAGCGCCTGGGCCACCGGCAGGAACGCGGCGGGGGCGGTGACCCCGAAGGGGCAGGAGCGCAGCCGGTCCAGGTCCAGGGACAGCCCGGTGAAGGTCATCGCCGGGTGGATGGCCAGCCCCACGGCCCCGCGGGCTCGGGCCGTGTCGAAGACCTCGGTGCCGCTGCGCCCGGAGGTGTGCACGAGCAGCTGCCCGCTGCTGACGTGCCCGCCGTCCACCATGCCCCGCACCAGCGGGGCCAGGGCGTCGTCGGGCACGGCGAACAGCACGAGCTCGCTGCGCTCCATGATCTCGGGGATCTCCCAGCGCGGCGCACCCGGCAGGAGGGACTCCGCCCGGGTGCGCGATGCCTCGGACACGGCGTGCACCCCGGTGATCGCGTGCCCGGCGGCGCGCAGGGCCGCGCCCAGCACGGCCCCGACCCGTCCGGCCCCGATCACCCCGATGCCGAGGCGTCCGGGACGGGCGGCGGGCGATTGCTGCGGGCTCATGCGGTGGGCTCCTCGTTCTCGGGTTCTGCTGCTGCGGAGGTCGGGGAGGGCTGCTGCCCCACGGACGCGCGGACCGGCCCCCGCGCCGAGGGATCCTCCGACGCCGGGACGGCGAGGACACGGGCCAGGGCCAGGGCATCGACCCGGGCCAGTCGGCGCACCCGGGTGTCCACGGGCCCGGCCACGGTGCACAGCTGGAGATCGGCCAGCCCCAGCCGGCGCAGCAGCGGTCCGTCCTCCAGGACCACCCCCTGCACCCGCCGCTGCGGGACCACGCTCAGCTGCCGGGTCAGCCGCCCGCCGCGCAGCAGCAGCGCCCCGGAGTCGCGCAGGAATCCGCTGCGGCGATAGGTCAGCGGGGCCAGCCAGCGCGCCGCCGGCGGGGAGACGGTGAACCCGTGGCCGGTGCCGCTGCCGCGCAGCGCCGCCGCGAGATCCTCCGCCCCGGGGGCCTCATCCTGGACCACGGGTCCCAGCACGTACGGCAGGAGCCGACGCAGCTGCGCTTGGGTGCCGACCGGCAGCAGCACGGAGCGGGTCTCGGAGCCCTCCCCCGCGCCGATCCCGGCGCTGGTCAGCCGGACCCGATACCACCCGGGCAGGCGCCACAGCAGCGGCTGCTCGATCCCGACGGTGTGGATGCGGCCCAGGGGGATGGACTGGGCGCGGGTGTCGGTCAGGCCCGCGCGGGTGCGCAGGCCGCCGTCGGCCTCCAGCACCCGGAATCCGGCGCCGGCGTTCACGGCCGACCACACCGTGCTGCCGGCCACCAGCAGCATCGGCAGCACCCCGGCCACGGCCGTTCCGGCGCTGTCCGCGGCCCAGCCCAGCGCGACGGCGATCAGCAGGATGGCCAGCAGGGAGCTCAGCAGCCCCGCGGACAGCAGCGGGGCCGCGGCCGCGCGGGCGAGGGGAACGCGCAGCACCTCCCGCTCCGCGAGGCCCTCGGGCGCCTCGCTCTGCGGAACCCCGCCCTCGGAGATCCCGGTGTCGGGACCCCCGGCGGCGACCGTCCCCGAGGCAGGACCGATCGAGCCGCCCCTGGCCTGCACCACCCGCGGGTCCCGCGAGTCGGAGTCCTGCGCGGCGGAGTTCTCCGGGGCGGCGTTTCCCGAGGCGGCGGCACCTGAACCCGGCGTCGCGGGGGCGCGCAGCTGGCGGGCCCGGGAGAGCAGGCGCCCGCGCAGGTCCTCGGCCTGGCGCAGGCTCAGGAAGCGCAGGTGCAGGGCGGCGTCCTCGGCGTCGGCGACGTCGAAGCGCAGCTCCGCCAGCCGCAGCAGCCGGGCCAGCAGCGGCTGGGTGATCTCGATGGCCTGGACCCGCTCCAGCCGCGCCTGGCGCTCCTTGCGCAGCAGGATGCCCTCGCGCACGTGCACGGAATCCTCGGTGACGGCCCAGCGGGTGAACCACCAGGTCAGGGCCATCGCCCCGATCACCACGGCCACCGCCGCCAGCACCGTCAGGACGGCGAGCAGGCTCACCCCGCCGGCCATCTCCTCGGCGCCGCGCACCAGGTCCTCGGCGTCGGTCTCCCCGGTGATGACGTCTTCGATCAGGGGCCGGAGGAAGAGCACCAGGATCAGCACCGCGGTGATCCAGAAGCGGGCCAGCGGGGTCAGCGGATGCACCCGGCGCCACTGCGGCCCCGCCTCGGGCTGCCCCGGCGCCTCCCGGTTCATCGGGTCCTCCGACGGCTGCGGCGCGGGCGCGGCGTCCGGGGAGGACGGGTGGGGCGCGCGGCTCACAGGGCCTCCATCCGCTCGCGGCCGCGCCGGCTCAGCTCCTCGCGCAGCCGGCGCGCCTCCTGCCGGGAGACCCCGGGCATCGAGACGTCCGCGGCGGCCGAGGCGGTGCGGAAGGTCACCGAGGACAGGCCGAACAGCCGCTGCCAGGGCCCCTGGGAGACCTCCACGTACTGCATCCTGCCGTAGGGCACGGCGGTGACCCGGTGGCTGAGCACCCCGCGGCGCACCAGCACGTCCTCCTCCCGCTCGGCGTACCCCATGGCGCGGGCCCGCCGGGGGATCAGCAGCAGGTCCGCCGCGGCCCAGATCAGCAGCAGGCCCAGCACGACGAGGCCGACCGCCGTCCAGGCGCCGGGCAGCAGTCCGAGCAGTCCCAGGACCGACGGTGCGGCGGCCAGCAGCAGGACGATGAGCCAGCCGAGGCCGCGAGCCAGCAGCATGCTCGCCGGATACCGCGCGTCCATCCGCTGCCAGGGGGCATCCCAGGCGTCCAGGGCGGCCAGGCGGGCCTCGAAGCGGTCACTGCCGGGTCGGACCCGGGCTCTGGCGGTCTCGGGCATAGCCACCCTCTCCTTCGGGGATGTCCCGGCGCTGGGCGCGGCGGGGATCGGCGTGCTGGGGCCCCTCATCCGTATCATCCGGTGGGCGCTTGCACCAGGCTTCGGCCACGCACCCGGCCGCGCACACCAGAGCCCCGACCACCAGGTCCGCGATGATCAGGGGCAGATCCTCGGTGGCGCTGCGCCAGCGCAGCAGGCTCAGCTCCCGGATCAGCAGCCCCGCGGCCCATCCCGCGGCCAGGGCGCCGAACACCGCGCAGGTCTGCGCCAGCACCGCGGTGCGGGCCGCGAGCAGCGGCTCCACCGGACGCCCGCGCGGATCCCGCACGTGGGCGCGCACCCGGCGGGCCAGCACCAGCACCGCGATCGCCAGGACGATCAGCGCGGCCAGGGTGATCCAGGGCAGCACCAGCAGGCCGCCGGGCACGAGCAGGGACAGCAGGAGGGCGCCGACCAGGCCCGCGGTCCAGATCAGGGCCAGCCATCGGGGACGCAGAGGACGCATCGCGGATCAGCTCCCGTCCTCGGTGAGCCAGCCGCGCACGCCGTCGGCGTCCGGGGCCCGTTCGGCCAGCGCGGCCACGCGGATCCCGTCCAGCTGGGCGTCGGGGTCCATCCGCGCCCAGGGGGCGAGCACGAAGGCCCGCTGCCCGGCCCGCGGGTGGGGCAGGACCAGCTCGGGTTCGTCCATGTGCAGACCCCCGTAGGAGATGATGTCCACGTCCAGGGTGCGCGGGCCCCACCGCACGGTGCGGACCCGGTGGAACCGATGCTCGATCTCCTGGCACCAGCGCAGCAGGGCGAAGGGCCGCAGATCCGTGCGCACCCCGACGACCATGTTGAGGAAGTCCGGCTGGTCGACGGGTCCCCCGACCGGCGCGGTGATCACCACCGGGGAGCGGGCGGTGACGCTCACGCGGGGATGCTCGCCCAGACGCCCCACGGCTTCCGCGAGGATGCGCCGTGATTCGCCCTGATTGGAGCCCAGAGCCAGGACCGCGTCCACACTCATGCGCGCTCCCGGTGGATCGTCACGGACACATCGCCGAAGGTGACCTCGATGGGGGCCTTGGGCTTGTGCACCGTCAGCTCCACGGCGTCGACCGGGAAGCGCTCCAGGATCCGCTGGGCCATGGTGTGCGCGAGGGTCTCGATCAGCTCCACGCTCGGACCCATCACGACGTCCTTGATCGTCTCGGCCACCGCACCGTAGTCCACGGTGCGGGACAGATCGTCCGTGCGTCCGGCCTGGCTGAGGTCCCGGTAGAGGATCACGTCCGTGAAGAACGGCTGGGCGATCTTCTTCTCCTGCTCCAGGACCCCGTGGGTGCCGACGGCGCCCACCCCGATCAGGGTGATCCGGTCCCGGCCCGCACTCCCCTGCCGGGGCGCGGTGCCGCTGCCGTCCTGGTTCTGCTCCACCGTTCCTCCTCGGTGCTCGCGACGATGTGATGGTCGATGGGATGCCCGGGCCAGCGCCGCCCGTCCCGGGGCTGCGGCTCAGCCGCCGGCCCGGCTCCAGGCCCGCTGCACGGCCAGCGCATCCGCGGTGGCCCGCACGTCGTGCACCCGCACCGCCCAGGCCCCGGCCCGGGCCGCGAGCACCGAGACGGCGGCGGTGGCGACGTCGCGCTCGACGGGACCGGGGGTCTGCGGCTGAGCGCTGCCCGAACCGCCGGGAGCCCCCGATTCATCCGGCGTCGCTGCGCCGTCCGGGAGCTGCGCCCCGGGCCGGTGCTCGGCGCGCGCCGCGGCCAGCGTCGAGCCCAGGAAGCGCTTGCGGGAGGCCGCGACCAGCACGGGATGGCCCAGCCCCGTCAGGGCATCGAGCCCCGCCAGCAGCCGCCAGTCCTGATCCCCGCCCTTGGCGAAGCCCAGGCCCGGGTCCAGCACGATCTGCGCGGGGTCCACCCCGCCGTCCAGCAGCCGCTGGCGCAGCCCCAGCAGCTCGGCGCGCACCTCCGCCACCGGGTCCGCGTACCGGGCCAGGGAGTCCATGGTCGCGGAGTCCCCGCGGGCGTGGGTCAGGATGTAGGGCGCACCGGTGCGGGCGATGAGCTCGATCATCTCCTCGCCCAGCCGGGCCCCGGAGACGTCGTTGACGATCCCGGCGCCGGCCTGCAGGGCCGCCTCGGCGGTGTCCGGGTGCAGGGTGTCCACCGAGACGACGACGCCGCGCTCGGTGAGCCGGCGAACCACCGGCAGGATGCGCCGCCGCTCCTGAGCCGGATCCACGGGCTCGGCCCCGGGGCGGGTGGACTCCCCGCCGACGTCCACGACGTCCGCGCCATCGCGGACCAGGGCCAGCCCGTGGGCGACGGCGGCCTCCGGGTCCAGGTGCTCTCCGCCGTCGGAGAAGGAGTCCGGGGTGACGTTGAGGATGCCCATGACCAGGGTGCGCCCGGTGGGCAGGCTCGGCCAGCGGGCGCTCACCGACGCTCACCCCCGCGGATCAGGCCCATCGCCTCGGCGCGGGTCGCCGGGTCCCGCAGCTGCCCGCGCACCGCCGAGGTGACGGTGTGCGCGCCGGGTTTGGCGACCCCGCGCATGGCCATGCACAGGTGCTCGGCCTCCACGACGACGATCGCCCCGGCCGGGCGCAGGAACTGCTCCATCGCCTCCACGATCTGGGTGGTCAGCCGCTCCTGGACCTGGGGGCGTCGGGCGTAGAGGTCCACGAGCCGGGCCAGCTTGGACAAGCCGGTGACCCGCCCGTCCGCGCCGGGGATGTACCCGATGTGGGCGGTGCCGAAGAACGGCACCAGGTGGTGCTCGCACATCGAGTGGAAGGTGATGTCCTTGACCAGCACCATCTCGGAGTGGCCGATGTCGAAGGTCGTGGCCAGCAGATCCGCCGGGTCCTGCCCCAGCCCGGAGAAGACCTCCGCGTAGGAGCGGGCCACCCGGGCCGGGGTCTCCCGCAGCCCGTCCCGGTCCGGGTCCTCGCCGACGGCCAGCAGGATCTCCCGCACGGCCGCCTCGATGCGCGGCAGGTCCATGGGCATCACCGGCTCCAGGGCCCGGCGGGCCGGGGGCCGTCTCCGTCCTGCTCGGGCTCCCGGGCGTCGGGGCCCGGCTGGGGGCCCTGGGGCCCTTGGGCGCCGGGCCCGCCCTGGGCGCCGCCGTCGGACTCGGTGCCGGGAGGGGTGGTGCCGGTGTGGTTGCGGGGCACCTCGAGGGGGTGCTCGGGCTTGGCGGCCACGGCCTGGTCCTGCGGCGTCATCTCCGCCGGGTCCTGGGTGCCCTCACGGCGAGCCTCGGCCTGCTCGGCGGGGGTGGTGATCGGGGGGATCTCGGAGACCGGGCGGGTCTCCTTGGACAGCCAGACCTCGCGCACCGGGCGCTGGCGGACGTCCTTGAAGACCTCCGCGATCTCCTTCTCGTTCAGGGTCTCCTTATCCAGCAGCTCGAAGGCCAGCCGGTCCAGCACATCCCGGTTCTCGGTGAGGATCGCGTAGGCCTCGTCGTGGGCGTGGTCGATCAGGGCCCGCACCTCGACGTCGATCTGGGCGGCGGTCTTCTCGGAGTAGCCGCGGGAGGAGGCTCCGCCGTCGCGGCCCATGAACGGCTCGGTGTCATCCGAGCCGAGCTTGATCGCCCCGATCGTCGCGGACATGCCGTAGTCGGTGACCATCTTGCGGGCGGTCTTGGTGGCCTTGTCGATGTCGTTGGCGGCACCGGTGGAGGGGTCGTGGAAGACCAGCTCCTCGGCGACCCGCCCGCCCAGGGCGTAGGCCAGCTGGTCCAGCAGCTCGTTGCGGGTCGTGGAGTACTTGTCGTCCACCGGCATGACCATGGTGTAGCCCAGGGCGCGCCCGCGCGGCAGGATGGTGATCTTGGTGACCGGATCCGTGTTGCGCAGCGCGGCCGCGACCAGGGCGTGCCCGCCCTCGTGGTACGCGGTGATCTTGCGCTCCAGCTCCTTCATCAGCCGGGAGCGGCGCTGCGGGCCGGCCAGGACGCGGTCGATCGCCTCGTCCAGGGCGCGGTCGTCGATGATCTGGGCGTTGGAGCGGGCCGTGAGCAGCGCGGCCTCGTTCATCACATTGGCCAGGTCCGCGCCGGTGAAGCCCGGGGTCTTCTTGGCCACCTGGGCCAGGTCCACGTTGTCCGCCAGGCGCTTGCCCTGGGAGTGGACCTCCAGGATGCGGCGTCGGCCCTTCAGGTCCGGGGCGTCCACGCCGATCTGCCGGTCGAAGCGCCCCGGGCGCAGCAGGGCCGGGTCCAGCACATCGGGGCGGTTGGTCGCGGCGATGAGGATGATGTTGGTGTTCTCGTCGAACCCGTCCATCTCCACCAGCAGCTGGTTCAGGGTCTGCTCGCGCTCGTCGTTGCCCCCGCCCATGCCGGCCCCGCGCTGGCGTCCGACGGCGTCGATCTCGTCGACGAAGATGATCGCGGCCTCGTTCTGCTTGGCCTGCTCGAACAGGTCCCGCACGCGGGAGGCGCCGACGCCGACGAACATCTCCACGAAGTCCGAGCCGGAGATGGAGAAGAACGGCACCCCGGCCTCGCCGGCCACGGCCTTGGCCAGCAGGGTCTTGCCAGTGCCGGGAGGGCCGTACAGCAGCACGCCCTTGGGGATCTTGGCCCCGACCGAGGTGAAGCGCTGGGGATCGGTGAGGAACTCCTTGACCTCCTGCAGCTCCTCCACGGCCTCGTCCGCCCCGGCGACGTCGGAGAACTTCACGGTGGAGTTCTCCTTGTTGAACTTCTTGGCCTTGGACTTGCCGAACTGCATCAGCTGCCCGCCGCCGCCGGACATGCGCGAGAGCAGGAACCAGAACAGCGCCAGGATGATCAGGAACGGCAGGATCAGCCCCAGCAGGGAGGTGAACCAGTTGCTCTCCACGGGCTGATCCGTGTAGCCCTTCAGGTCCCCGTCGTCGATGGCCTGCACGACGTCCTCGGCGCGCGGCTCGACGTAGTAAAACACCACGGACTTGCCGAGGTTCCGGTCCCCCTCCGTGTAGTCGTCCTTGAGGGAGAGCTCGACCTTCTGGTCGCCGTCGTACATCTTGGCCTCGGTGGCCTTGTGGTCCTGCAGCAGCTCGATGCCGACGTTGGTGTCCACGCGGTTGGTCTCCGCGGACATCGTGGTGAACAGCACCGTCGCCAGGCCCACCAGGGCCAGGACGATCCAGAAGTAGGGTCCCTTGAAGAGGCGCTGGCGGACGGTCTTCTTCTGGGGACTGGTGTTGGTGGCCAAGCTGGTGGTGCCTTCCGATCGTCGTGGATGCGTCGTGGGGCGCGAGCGGTCTCGTGACAGACTACCGCCGGGAGCCGGCAGGGCCTCCCGGACTTCCCTCACGGCGGACGCCGCGCGGGGACGGGGGGCTGCCGCAGACGGCGGCGCGTCAGGAGTAGACGTGCGGGGCGAGGGTCCCGATGAAGTCCAGGTTGCGGTACCGCTCCGCGAAGTCCAGGCCGTAGCCGACCACGAACTCCGGGTCGATGTCCCACCCGATGTACTTGACCGGCACGTCCGTCTTCACGGAGGCCGGCTTGCGCAGCAGCGCGCAGATCTCCACGGAGTTCGCCCCGCGGGATTCCAGGTTGGACTTCAGCCAGGACAGGGTCAGCCCGGAGTCGATGATGTCCTCGACGATGAGCACGTCCCGGCCGTGCAGGTCCGTGTCCAGGTCCTTGAGGATCCGCACGACCCCGGAGGATTTGGTCCCGGAGCCGTAGGAGGACACGGCCATCCAGTCCATCGTGTAGTGCCCGTGCAGGGCGCGGGAGAGGTCGGCCATGATCATCACGGCGCCCTTGAGCACCCCGACGAGCAGGACGTCGCGGTCCTCGTAGTCGCGGTCGATCTGGGCCGCGAGCTCGGCGACCTTCTCCCGGATCTGCTCCGTGGTGAACAGGACGTTCTTGAGGTCCTCGCTGACGTCGTTCGCATCCATTGGGGTCTCCTGCTTTCCGTGATGCTGCCGGTGGCCGCGGTGCCGCTGGGTCGGATCACCCCGCCGGGGTGCGGGTCAGGATCAGCGCCCCCGCGGCCTCTGGCTCGGGGGCTCGCCGCTCCAGCGCCCGGCGGCGCCACACGGTCACTCTACCCGGCATCTGCACGGGACCGGCATTGCCCCGGCCGCCGAGCAGCTCCTCCAGGGCGGCCAGGCGCTCGTGGGTGGGCGCAGCACCCCCGGCCTCCTGCAGGGCCGCCGCGAGGATGCGCCGACGCAGGGCGGGGTGGGTGCCCGACAGCACCCCCAGGGACAGCGCGGCCAGGGCCTGCTCCGGCACGGGGTGGAAGCGCCCCGGGTCCGCGCGCGCGTCCTGCGCCCGCCGGGCGGCCAGGGCATCCAGCAGGTCCGCGTCCTCGGTGAGCACCTCGGCCGTGCGGGCCAGGGCCTGAGCGATGCCGGGGCCCAGGGTGCGCTCCAGGTGGGGCAGGACGTCGTGGCGCACGAGGTTTCGGCGCAGGGAGGTGTCCGCGTTGCTCGGGTCCCGCCAGGGGCTCAGCCCCTCGGCGGCGAGGATCTGCTCGACCTCCTCCCGGGTGGTGCCCAGCAGGGGCCGCAGCAGCAGGGCGGCCGAGGGAGTCTCGTCGGTCCCGTCGGGATCGGCGCGCGGCGGCTCGTCGGGCGGCGTCGCGATCGACGCGGTGAGCGGCTCGCTCTTCGGGGCGGTGATCGGCTCGCCGTCGATGCCGAGCCCGGCCAGGGGGCGCGCCGGCGGCATCCCGGCCAGGGAGCGGGTTCCGGAGCCGCGGGCCAGGCCCAGCATCACGGTCTCCGCCTGATCGTCGCGGGTGTGGCCCAGCAGGATGCCGGCCACGGTCTCGCCCTGCTCCCCCAGCTCGGCGACGGCCTCCTCGAAGGCCCGGTAGCGGGCGATGCGCGCGGCCATCTCGGGGCCGTGCCCGCCGGGCTCCACCGCGGCCCGCCGGATGAGCACGGGGGCCAGGCTCAGCTCCCGGCACTGCTCGGCGGCTCGCCGCGCGACCTGCGCGCTGCCCTCCTGCAGCCCGTGATCCACGACGATCGCCCCGGCCCGCAGGTCCCCGCGGCGGGCGAAGTGCGCGGTGAGCGCGGCCAGGGCCAGGGAGTCGGGCCCGCCGGAGCAGGCGACCAGCAGCAGCGGCCCCTCGTCTGCGCGGGGCGCGGCGGGGGCGCTCGGGGTCCCGGGCGAGGAGGCCGGGTCCTGCTCGCCTCGGCCCGCCCGCCTCCCGGCCTCCGCTGAGCGCGCGGCCCGCCCCGTCGGAGTCGTCTCCAGGCCCGCGTGCTCGGCGAGGTGGCGGGCCAGGCGGCGTCGGGCGGCGCCGACGGCGGGGTGCAGGCGTCCGGTGCGTCCGCTCTGAGCCATCAGCGCCGCTCCGTCCCGTCGACGCCGCGCGCCTCGGATCCAGGCGCGTCGGATCCGGCCCCCTCGGCGTCCGTCCCGTCGGCTCCGGTGCCGACCGCCCGGGCGGATGCCGCCGCGTCGTCCGCAGGGGCGGAGTCCTCGGGCGCGCCGTCCAGCACCCGGGCGATCCAGCGGTGCGGGTTGTGGATCTCCCGCTCGCTGGGCAGGTGCTCCGGGCCCTCCCAGACCCGGTTGACGGCGTCCATCCCGCGCTCGCGCAGGATGGTGCGCACGAACTCCTGGCCGTCCCGGTACTGGCGCATCTTCAGGTCCAGGCCCAGCGCCCGCCGCATCGCCCGGTCCAGCAGGCCGCGCTGGGGGCGGGCGTCGAAGCGGCGGCGGATGGTCTTCACGGTCGGCACGATGCTCGCGTCCACCGCGTCCATGACCACGTTCGCGTGGCCCTCCATGAGGCTCATGATCGCGGTGAGCTGCGACAGCGCGGCGGCGGAGTCCTCATCCAACAGCAGGCTCATCCGGTTGCCGGGCACGGGCCGCTCCCCGCCCGGGGAGTCCTGCCCGTCCTGCTCGCGGCGGGCGGACAGCGCCCGCCGGGCGGCCTCCCCCAGGCGCTGGACCAGCTCGCCGCCTCCTCCGCCGAGGCCCTCCGGCAGCCGGGTGATCAGCTCCAGCAGGTGCCCGCGCAGCCAGGGGGCGGCCGCGAACTGCACCCGGTGGGTCTGCTCGTGCAGGCACACCCACAGCCGGAAGTCCTCCGGCTCCACGTTCAGCTCCCGCTCCAGCATCGCGATGTTCGGGGCGACCAGCAGCAGGCGCCCGCCCGCGGCCCCGTGCCCGCCGAGCGCGGCGAAGGGATCGTACTGGCCGAGCACCTTGCCCGACAGGAAGGCCAGCAGCCCGCCCAGCTCGACGGCGGCCCCGGCGGCCGTGACCCGCCGGTCCAGCCCGGACATGTCCTGAACCCGCTTCCCCGGTCCCACGGCCAGCAGGCGGTTGAGCAGGAAGGCGAAGGTCTGGGCGTTGGCCCGGGACCAGCCGGCCCGGTCCACCACGAGGACCTCGGAGTCGTGCAGGTTGCGCGCCGCCTCCAAGCCAGTGATGGCGTGGACGTGGTCCACCGCGGCATTCGCCTGGTACCGCACGGATTCGACGACGGCCCCGGCCTCCCGGCGGGACAGCCGCGGCCCGGCCGGGGCCAGGCGACGGGCCGCGGCGGCGGCCGCCTCCCAGCCGATGACCTCGGGCGCGGGCTGTCCCGGCGCCCCGGCGGATCCGGCGGGGACGGCGGCGTCGGGGGACGGACTCGAGGCGGGGGTCCTGGGCTGGGCCATGGCTCAGGCCTCCGCGGCGGACTCGTCCGCCGGCACGGGGCCCGCGGAACCCGCCGGGTAGTCCAGCAGGGGCGCGCGACCGTCGTCGTAGGCGGCGCGGATCTCGGAGAGCACCCGCCAGCCCTGCTCGGCGGCCCGCCCGCTGACGCTGAAGGTGCGCCGACCCTCGAAGATCCCGCGCACCACCGAGCCGTAGGGGGTCAGCGGGGCCTGGCGGACGTGGGAGGACAGGGTGATCCGCCCCAGGCCCCGGGAGTCGTACTCCCCGCCCACGTTCGCGTCGATCGCGATGACCTCGTCCTGCAGGCCGATGCGCAGCATCCCCGGGCGGGCCTCCTGCACCCCGGGCAGATCCGCGCTGCGGGCGGAGGGACGGAACCGGATGCGGATCTCCTGACGCGGCTCGCCCACGGCCTTGCCGGAGGCGATGGTCACGGGGACCCCGCGCCACCGCTCGGCGTCCACCGCCAGGGTGGCCCGGGCGTAGGTCTCGGTCTGCCGGGACGGGTCCACCCCGTCCTCGTCCACGTAGGAGGGCAGGCTCTTGCCCCCGGCCTCACCGGCGGTGTAGCGCCCGCGCACCACCGCTGGACCCTCGCCGTCGGCGGAGCTCTCGGCCACCCGGGCCGAGCAGATGATCTCGGCGCTGGCCTCCTGGATCGCCGCGCCGTCGATGTCCCCCTGCGGGTCCATCAGGGTCAGGCCCATGACCTGCAGCAGGTGGGATTGCAGCATGTCCTCGGCCGCCCCCGTGCCGTCGTAGAAGTCCGCCCGGCCCTCCAGGCCCAGGGTCTCCTCGAAGAGGATGTCGATGCTCTCGATGCCCTCCCGGGACCAGGCGGACTCGAAGAGCCGGTTGCCGAAGCGCAGCCCCAGCAGGGACAGCAGCCCGGGCATCCCCAGGAAGTGGTCCACCCGGTACACGTCCTCCTCCGGGACGAGGTCCGCGAGCTTGGCGTCCAGCTCCCTGGCGGAGTCCTCCCCGGTGCCCAGGGGCTTCTCCATCGCGAGGATCAGCCGCCGCGGCAGCCGCCCCTGCTCCTTCAGCCGGGCCAGGGCGTCCACCGTGTCCACCGCTACGGCCGGGGCCAGCGCGAAGTACAGGACCACGGGGCCGGCCTCGTGCTCCAGCAGCCCCGCGAGGTCCTCGGCGTCGGTGGCGTCGCTGACGCGGAACTCCGCCTGCTGCGCGGTGCCCTCGACCACCGGACCGGGCAGGGGGTCAGCCCCCAGGGTCTGGGCGAAGACCTCGCGCACGGTCTGCGGGAACTCGTCATTGGCGTGGCGCCCGGAGCCGATGATCTTCAGCGGCTGGTCCACGGCCCCGGTCGCGAGGTAGGAGGCGATGCCGGGCAGCAGCAGCCGCTCGGTGAGGTCGCCGTTGGCGCCGAGGATGACGAAGGTCTGCGGGGTGTCAGTCATGGCTCTCACTCAACCCGTTCGCCCGCGACGAATCCAGGGAGGATCCCGCGCGTTCGCCACGGGGTGAGCGGGCGGCGCTACAGCCGGGTCAGCGCGGCGGCGGAGCGGTCCAGCATGTCCTTGGCGGCGGTGAGGTCCGTGAGGTCGTTGACCACGAAGGAGTAGACCAGCAGGCGCCCGTCCTCGGTGGTGGTGACCCCGGAGAGGGAGGAGACCTTCAGCAGGGTCCCCGTCTTGGCCCGCACGTACCCGCGCCCGGCGGCCTCGTCGGCGGCCTCGAAGCGGGCCGCCAGGGTGCCGTCCAGTCCGGCGGTCGGCAGGGCGGAGACCAGCTGGGCCCGGGCGTCATCGGCCGTGACCGCGTGCTGCACGGTCTGCACCAGGGTCGCGGGGGTGACGCGGTTGCGGTCCGAGAGCCCGCACAGGTCCGCCTGCTCCAGGCCCTCGACGCCGATCCCGTCCCGGGTGAGGGTCTCCCGGACCAGCGCGATCGCGGCCTCCTGAGAGCCCTCCTTCCCGGCGGCCACCGCCGCGTTGCGGCCCAGCACCTCGGCCAGCACGTTGTCCGACTCGTCGAGCATGTACCGAGTCTGCTCCAGCACCGTCGCGGATTCCACCGCACCCAGGCGCTGGGAGGCCTCCCGATCCTGCGCGTCGGCCGCCCCGGCGTCGGTGAAGCTCAGGCCGTGGGCGGACCCGGCGGCATCCAGATCCCGCAGGTACGCGGCCACGGCGTCCTGGGCGGCGTCGTCCGGGCGGTGGGAGGTCTCCTCGGGGTCGGCGGGCTCCTGGGTGTGATGGTCCCACAGGGCGATGGGGTGCACCCCGGTGACGTAGCCGCTGGCCACGTCCTCCGCGCTCCACGCCGGACTCACCGCGGGGCCGGTGAAGCGGGAGGCGTCCAGGCGCACGGGCACGGTGCCGGTGACCCCGCGGTGGTGCAGGGAGTCCACGGTCTGGCGGGCCAGGTCCCGCAGGCTCGCCCGCCCGTCGACCCCCTGCCGGGCCTCGTCGGGGCTGAGCATGGTGTCCCCGCCGGCGCGCAGCACCACGGACCTCCCGTCCGCCCCGAGGTAGGCGCCCGTCTCGTAGCGGGCGGAGGGGTCCTGGTGGGACAGCAGGGTGTAGGCGGTGAGCAGCTTGAGGTTCGACGCCGGCATCACCGGCTTGGCGGCGTCGTCGGAGTACAGCACGTCCCCGGTGCGCGCGTCGGCGACCTGCGCGGTCAGGGAGCCGCCGCGGAAGTCCCGCTGCGCGGTGCGCAGGGCGCTGGCCACCGCCTCGGAACCGGGCTGCGCGGCGTCCGGGTCCAGGGTGCTCACCGGCGCGGCGGAGGGGCTTGCCGGTGCGGCGGCGGCGATCTGCGGGGTCTCGGTGAGGTCCTCCCAGTGCTCGGCCGCCTGCGGGACGATCACGGCCCCCGAGCCCAGGCAGGCGATGCCGAGGATCCCGGCCGCGGACCACCACCGGCGGGTGCGACGCCGATCCCGGGACGGGGCCTGCGGGGCGGTGCTGCTCATGGCGGGGATCCTTCGAGGCGGCGGGGTGGGCGGGTGCGGCTCCACTCTACCGGGGCGGCGTCGGTTAGCCTGGGGGAAGCCGCCCGCCGCACGGCGGGCACCGCATCCCGATCGCCGAACAGCTGAAGGAGCACATCATGGAGCGCGACGTCACCATCGAGATCCCCCGCGGGTCCCGCGTCAAGTACGAGATCGACCACGAGACCGGACGGCTGCGCCTGGACCGGGTCCTGTTCACCTCGATGCAGTACCCCACCGCCTACGGGTACTTCGAAGACACCCTGGGCGAGGACGGGGACCCGCTGGATGCGATGGTGATCCTCGACGTCGACGTCGTGCCCGGCGTCATCGTGGAGGCCCGCCCGATCGCCGTGTTCAACATGACCGACGAGGCCGGCGGGGACGCCAAGGTGCTGTGCGTGGCCACCGACAAGCGCTACGACGAGATCCAGGACCTGGGCGACGTCAACCCGTACCTGAAGGACGAGATCCAGCACTTCTTCGAGCGGTACAAGGACCTCGAGGCCGGCAAGTGGGTCAAGGGCGAGGGCTGGGACGGCAAGGAGGCAGCGGAGAAGATGGTCCAGGACGCCATCGAGCGCTTCCAGCACTCGGACTACGACTCCGCCCAGGAGGCCGAGCAGGACTGACGTCCGGCCCCCGCGCAGACCGCGCAGCAGAGGCCGCGCCTCCCGAGAGCTGAGCTCTCGGGAGGCGCGGCCTCTGTCGTATCGCATGCCCCGCGCTCAGCCGAAGGCGGCGCGGAAGGCGGTCTCGGCCGCCGACCCGTAGGGCGTGAACAGCACGGTGCGCACGGTCTCGCCGACCTCCTCGGCCGTGGCGCGGACCGTCTCCACGGCGATGCGCGCGGCGTCGTCCATGGGCCAGCCGTAGATCCCCGCGGAGATCGCGGGGAACGCGACCGAGGCGGCACCGAGCTCGGCGGCCACCCGCAGGGACTCCCGGTAGCAGGAGGCCAGCAGGGGCGCCTTCTGCTCGTACTTGGTCTTCGCGTAGGTGGGTCCCACGGTGTGGATGACCCAGCAGGCGGGCAGCTCCCCGGCGGTGGTGGCCGCGGCCTGCCCGGTGGGCAGACCGTCCGGGAAGCGCTCGGCGCGCAGCCGGCGGCAGGCCGCCAGGATCTCGGGTCCCCCGGCGCGGTGGATCGCCCCGTCCACCCCTCCCCCGCCGTACAGGGTGTGGTTGGCGGCGTTGACGATCGCGTCGGCCTGGGTGCGGGTGATGTCCCCGGGTCGGATGATCAGCTCCATGAGCCCCACCCTAGCCGCGGATCCCGGGCCGGTCCGGGCCGGTGCGGAACCACTGCTCGGGTCGCTCGCCCATGTCCCAGAACACCCCCGCCATGATCCGCAGGCCCTCGCGCAGTACGGAGGCCAGCGCGTGCTCATCCGGGGCGTGCTGGTTGGACCCCGGGGGGGGGGAGTGCGGGATCCACACGGTCGGCCGGCCGAGCTGGTCGGCGAACACGGCGTTGGGGATCGTCCCGCCCAGATTCGGCTCGACGGCGGGCTCCCGACCCACGGTCTCGGCGATCGAGACCTCGGCCGCGCGCACCACGGGGGCAGCGGGATCCAGCCGAGTGGCGGGAACCGGTTCATGAGCGCGCACCGTGACGCCGCGGATGCCGCGCTCGCGCAGGACCCGCTCGGCCTTCGCGGCGAAGTCGGAGACGTCCGTGCCGACGACGTAGCGCAGCTGCAGCACGGCGCGGGCCCGGGCGGGGATCGCGTTCTTCGGCTCGGCCGGATCACCGGCCTCCAGAGCGAGGACCTCGACGGTGTTCCACGCGAAGACCCGCTCGTTCGGGCTCAGCCCCGGCTCGCCCCAGTCACGGTCGACGGCCGGGCCGCCGTCGTCGGCGGGCTCGGGCAGGGCCTGCACGGCCCGGCGCACGGGGTCGGGGATCCGCGTGGGGCGCAGGAAGTCCGCGCGGATCACCCCGTCCCCGTCCACGAAGGCGCCGATCGCGGCGGCCAGGACGGTCGCGGGGTTGCGCACTCGCCCGCCCCAGTTGCCGGAGTGCAGGTCCCCGGCGTGCTCGCGGACGATCTCGCTCAGCCCCACGGAGCCGGCCTCCTCGCCCATCTCGATCAGAACCGTGACGTTGTAGCCGAGCTTCCCACGCACCCCGATGACGGCGCCGAGGGCGCACAGGTCGACGGTGTGCTGGCCCTTGTTGTCCGCGCTGCCCCGGCCGTAGAGGGCATCGCCCTCGATGCTCAGGTGCCAGGGGCTGCGACCCTCGCTCCAGTCGTCCGCGTGCCCGAACTGCACATCGCCGTGCCCGTACACGAGCACGGTTGGGCAGCCGCGGATCCTCGACGCGCCGGCCGATGATCGCGGGATGGTTCGCCGAGACGGGGTTCTGCGCGATCCGCCAGGAGAACCCGAGGTCCTCCAGCTGCGGGGCGATCTCCTCGGCGAGGTAGGCCAGGGCCCGGTCCCGGTGCCCGCCGCCCTGGCTCTCGGTGCGCCGGGCGACCCGGGCGCGGAGCAGGTTCACGAGGGCGTCGTAGGTATCTGCGGAGGCCTCGATCGCCCGTTCGCGGGAAGCCTCGGAGCCGGTGACGGAGGAGCGGGTCGCTGTTCTCCCGTGCAGGGTCAGGGGATGGCATGGGGCTTTCCTCCAGGTGGTGGCTGCCGCCTTCAGCCCAGGACGCGGTCCTCGGCCTCGGCCTTGGTCTCCCCGCCCACGGGCACGGCCTTCTTGGCTCCGCGGGAGAGGTCGATGATGTAGCCGACGATCGCGGCGGCCAGGGTGGGGAAGAACCAGCCGAGCTCCTGCTCGTAGCCCGGGGCCCAGCCGATCAGCGGCTCGATCCAGGAGGAGACCCAGCCGAGGGAATCGGCGCTCATCAGGGCGGACCAGATGATGGCCACGGTCAGGGAGAACACGTAGGTCAGGTTCAGGCGACGACGCAGCAGTGGCTCGACCAGGGTCAGGAAGATCAGGGTGATCGCGGCCGGGTAGAGGAAGCCGACGATGGGCCCGGCGATCGCGATGACGGTGCTCAGCCCCAGCGTGGAGACCAGGAACGCGATGATCGTGAAGATGACGGCCCACCAGCGGTAGGAGATCGCGGGCACGAGCTTGGCGAAGAACTCGGAGGTGGCGCCCAGCAGACCCACCGAGGTGGTCAGGCAGGCCAGCAGGACGATCAGACCGAAGACCCACGCGCCGGGCCGACCCATGGTCTGGGCGGCCGCCGCGGAGAGCAGGGAGGCGCCGTCCGGGTAGCCGGCGGCGTCGGGGATCCGGTGCCCGATCACCCCCAGGCCCACGTACACCACGGCCAGCAGCGCCCCGGCGATGATCCCGGACAGGCTGACCCCGCGCACCAGGGCGGGGCCGGTGGGCACGCCCTTCTGGCGCAGCGCGGAGACCACCACGATGCCGAAGGCCAGGGCCGCGAGGGAGTCCATGGTCAGGTACCCCTCCAGGAACCCGGCGGAATAGGGGTGGCTGGCGTACTCCTCGGTCGCGGCACCGGGATCCGAGTGCAGATTGGCGATGCCCAGGACCACCATGATCACCAGCAGGATGATCAGGGCGGGCGTGAGGAACTTGCCGAGGGCGTCCACGATGTTGCGCGGGTCGAAGGCCAGGGCGAGGGTGATGAGGAAGAAAACCGCGGAGAAGAGGGCGGTGGCGCCCCAGGAGTCCCAGCCGAAGTTGGGGGTGATGGTGGTGGAGAAGCTGACCGTGGCGGTGCGCGGCAGGGCGTAGAAGGCGCCGATGGACAGGTAGATCAGCACCGGGAAGATCACGCCGAAGACCCGCCCACCGCGGCTGGCCAGGTCCTGCACGTCCCGACCGGTGATGGCGATGGCCAGCACGGCCAGCACCGGCAGGAGCACCCCGGAGCTGAGGAAGCCGAGCACCGCGGGCACGAAGCTCTCACCGGAGGACGCCCCGAGGATGGGCGGGAAGATGAGGTTGCCCGCCCCGAAGAACATGGAGAACAGCATCATCGCCGCGACGACGATGACCACCCCGGTGCGTTCGGTGCGGCGGGGGCGGCCGGGGGCCGCTTCGGGGGCGTTGGTCATGGGGGTCCTCCGGCGGTGAGCCTGACGATGCGAGTGGAGAGCGCCCCCAGCTTAGACCTCGCCCTCACTCTCCGGCCACGCGTACCACTATGTGAAACACTGCCGAGGGGCGCCGGGGCGCGTCCCACCCGATGGGAGGCCCGCGGGAGACGAGGGCGGCGTCGGGACGGCTCAGCACGCCGTCGGACCGTGGGTGGGGCGACCGGCCAGGAAGGTGGCCCAGACCCGCATCCCGCGCAGCCGCGCCCCGGTCTCGGCGGTGTCCGCGGCCGGGGCCAGGGGGTTGTCCTCCACGATGGCCAGGTCCGCGACGTCGCCGTCGGCCGGCACCAGACGGCCCCCGGTCGAGGCCCGCAGCGCGGCCTGCGCGCCGATGGCCTCCTCCGGGTGCCAGGCGGGACGGGCGTCCCCGGAGCGGTGAACGGCCGCGGCCATCTCCAGCCAGGGATCCAGCGGGGAGACCGGCGCGTCGGAGCCGAAGGCCAGCGGGATCCCCGCGGCCAGCATGGAGGCGAGCATGAAGCTGCGCTCGGCCCGATCCGCCCACAGCACGTCGGTGACGTCCCGGTCATCCAGCAGGTGCGCCGGCTGCACGCTGGCGGTGATCCCCAGAGCGGCCATGCGGGGCAGGTCCTCCCGGCGCATCAGCTGGGCGTGCTCGATGGACCCGCGCGCCCCGGTGGCGGCGTAGGCGTCCAGGGCGTGGCGCACGGCGGCGTCGCCGATGGCGTGCAGGGCCACCTGAAGCCCCGCCTCGTGGGCCGCGCCCAGCAGGCGTCGCAGGCGCTGCGGACTCTCGTTCTGCACCCCGGAGGGGCGGGTGGGATCCGGGGAGCCCAGATAGGGGGAGCAGCAGTTGGCGGTGCGGGTGCCCAGGGATCCGTCGGAGATGATCTTCAGCGGCCCCATCCGCAGCAGCCCCTCCGGGTCCTGTTCCGGGGAGCACAGCTGGTCCCCGGTGCGCAGCCCGGCCTCGACGACCTCCTCCAGGTGCTCCTGGTACACCCCGGTGCGCACGCGCAGCAGGTTCAGCCCCGCGGCCAGGCGCTCGGGCCAGACCCGGTGGTTGGCGGCGAATTCCAGGTCCACCAGGCCCACCACGCCGCGGGAGGCGGCATCGCGCAGCGTCTGCGGGATGAGTCGGGCGGTGTCCGGCATGTGCCGCTCCAGCTGGGAGTACAGGGGGAACCAGCGGTTCTCGGACAGCGCGCCGTCGGTCTCCGGGGCTCCCAGCATCCGCAGGGCGGTGGTGTTCAGCCAGCCGTTGTGCATGTCCCCGCTGATCAGCACGACGGGGCGGGGCCCGGTCACGGCGTCCAGCTCGGCCACGGTGGGCTGGCGCGGCCACACGGAGGAGCGGTACCCGAAGCCGAACAGGGCCTCTCCGGGCTCCAGGTCCTCCGCCCGCTCACGTTGAGTCAGGTGCGCGCGCACGGTCTGCAGGGCCTGTTCGGCACTGTCGGCCGCGGTGAGGTCCAGGCGGGTGCGGGCCTGGGCCCACTGGTCCACGTGCACGTGCCGGTCCCACAGGCCGGGGATCAGCCAGCGGCCCTCGGCGTCCAGCACCGTCTCCCCCGGTTCCGGGGTGAGGGCACCGGGCGGGGCCAGGCGCACGCGGGCGTCCCGGATCCGGGCGTCCAGGGTCTCTCCGGTGCGAGGATCGCGAAGGCTGCGCAGGAGGTGTCCGGTGGAGCTCATGCCTACTGTTCTACACGGGCCGCACACCCGCATACCCTGCGTCCGGGATCACACCGACCCGGGGCCGGCGGGGATGCGGAACGCCGACGGACGCCCCGGGAGGTCTTCGACCCGCACCCGGGCCGTCTGCCCCGGTCCTGGCTCAGGCGCCCCGGTGGGTGACCCGCCAGCCGCCCCCGGACCGCTCGACCCCCGGCTCCAGCTCCGGGTCCTGATCCAGCTCGGCCAGGGGGCGCCCGGCCATGTCCCGGACCATCGCGACCACGGGGATCCCGAAGAGCACGGCCACGGCGGTGGAGTACACGGCCGGGGCCAGAGCGGAGCCGGTGGCGGACATCAGCCACGTGGCCAGGAACGGGGAGAGGCCCCCGAACAGGACGGTGGCGAGGTTGTAGCCGATGGCCATGCCGGAGAACCGGCCCACCGCGGTGAACTGCTCCGGGACGGCGGCCGCGGCGATCGCGGACCACCCGGCGGCGGGCACCGCGAGCAGGGCCACGCCGACCATGGCCGAACCGGGGCCGGCGTGGGTGAGCATCAGGTAGGCCGGGATGGTGCTGACCGCGATGATCGCGACGAACGCGGCCAGCAGCGCGCGCCGTCCGAACCGGTCCGAGGCCAGCCCGATCAGCGGGGTCACGACGATCGCGACGACGGCGGCGATGGTGCCCAGGCCGAGGGAGCCCGCGGACTCCAGGTGCGCGGCCTCCTCCAGGTAGGCGGGCACGTTGGTGATGTTCAGGAAGTACGTCACGGACCCGATGGAGGAGATGAGGAACGCCAGCAGCACCGACTTCGGGTGGGTGCGCAGCACGGCGATCAGCGGGGAGCGGGCGGCCTGTGCGGTGCTGCGCTGGGTGTGCTCGAAGGTCTCGGTCTCCACCATGAGCCGGCGCAGCGGGATCATCAGGGCCGCGAGCGCCCCGCCGATCAGGAACAGCACCCGCCAGCCCCACCCGTCCAGGTCCTCGGGGCTCAGCTGCACGGCCATGACGGTGCCCAGCCCCACGGCCAGCAGGGAGCCGACCTCGCTGTTGGCCGCGGCCCAGCTGGCGGCGAAGCCGCGGCGGCCGTCCTTCGCGGATTCCATGAGGAAGACCATGATGCCGGTGTACTCAGCACCCACGGAGAAGCCGGCCAGGCAGCGCAGGGCGATGACGGTGACCGCGCCCCAAACGCCCCAGGTCTCCTGGCCGGGGACGAGGGCGATGCCGGCCATCGCCACGGCCATCAGGCTCGCGGAGATCACCAGGGAGGATTTGCGGCCGATCCGGTCCCCGAGGTGCCCGAAGACCATCGCGCCGATGGGACGGAAGAGGAAGCCGACCGAGCCGATGGCCAGGGTCATCAGCAGGGATCCCTCATACGGGCCGAAGAAGACGCGGGACAGGCTCGTGGAGACGTAGAAGAAGATCGAGAAGTCGTACCACTCCACGACGGTGCCGAAGGCAGCCACGAGCATGGAGAGCCGACGCCGCCTCCCGGTGACGGCCGCGGGCGGGGCGGGCTGGTGGGCGGCGGTCGAAGCCATGGGGAGGTCCTGACGTGGGCGGCGGTGGGGCGCGGCCGACGACGCGGCGAAGCCCCTGGTCAGACCAGCCTAATGCCCCTCCGCCGGAACCCGAAAGGCTCGCAATGCTTTCCTGCCGGGGAGGGGTGGACTCCCTGAGAGGAGGGCTCAGAGGCGGATCCCGGCGCGGGCGGCGTCGAGGGTCTGGGCGACCTCTTCGGTCCGCGGGTGCTCGGCGCCGAGGGTGGTCTCGGCCC
Source organism: Rothia sp. BD8 (assembly GCF_044878465.1). Lineage (NCBI taxonomy): Bacteria > Bacillati > Actinomycetota > Actinomycetes > Micrococcales > Micrococcaceae > Rothia > Rothia sp. BD8. The sequence continues at coordinate 129,481 of NZ_JANJES010000004.1, forward strand.
GCTCGCGCAGCGCTTCCAGCTCCTGCACGGAGGCCTCCAGCGCTCCGGCGTAGCGCAGCTCGTCGGCGGCGAACAGCCCCAGCGCGATCTCCTCCTCGTCCCCCAGGATCTCGGCCTCGCGGTAGGCGTCCAGGGCTTCGATCAGCCGATCGTGGGCATCCCGATGGGCGCGGGAGACCCGGCCGCGGGGGTCCTGCTCCGCCTCGACCTGCTCCGGCAGGCCCCGGGCCAGGGCGGCCTCGGTGAGCAGCTCGCGGTGCTCCTCGGTGGGGTCCGCGACCACCATCTCCAGCAGCTTCCGGTACTCGGTCCGGGCGGCGTCGTGCTGATCCCGGATCATCAGGTGGGCGTGGGTCAGGGCGGTGCGCTGCAGCTCGTCCAGGTCCTCCCACCCGCGGTGCAGCTGCTCCTCGGCCTCGGCCACCAGCCCCAGCCGCTCCAGGAGCCCGGCGAGCTGGCGGCGCAGCTGCAGGGTCTGCGGGTCCTGTTCCCCGCGCCGCTGCTCGGTGTCCGCCACCAGGGACTCCAGGGCGGACCGGGAGGCTGCCGGGTCGTAGGCGTAGGCCAGCTCCTGGCCGAAGCTGCGGCGCAGGGCGGCGGCCTGGGCGGAGTCCGCGCCGTAGTAGTGGTGCACCCGCACGAGCAGCCGACGCAGGGCCTTGGCCCCGGCGTCGAAGCGGCCGGCGGCGAACAGCACGACCACCCGCAGCCGCAGGGCCTCGAAGGTCAGGGCGTGGTCGGGGCCGAGCACCTGATCGGCCTCGCCCAGCAGCCGGGTCAGTCCCTCGGCGGCGTCGCCGGTGCGTCCCGCGCGCAGCTGCACGCGGGACAGGTGCAGCTGGGCTTCGGCCAGCTGCTCGGAGAACCGCGCTCCGGCGGCGGCCCAGCTGGCCACGGTCTCCTGCAGGGCGGAGATGGCCTCGTCGGCGCGCCCGGCGGACTCGAGCACGGCGGCCTTCTGCTGGAGCAGGAAGCTGCGCTGGGCGGCTGATGACTCATCCGATGCGGCCGAGGTCTGCCGGATGAGCTCGTCGAACAGCTCCAGGGCCCGGTCGACCTGGCCGCCGGCGGCCAGGGCCGTGGCGCGGTAGGAGGCCACCTGCACGGTGAACGGGTCGCGCTCCCCCAGCTGGGTGCGCGCCTCGTCCAGCAGCCTCTCGGCCGCGTCGGGATCCGGGGAGGGCAGGGCGAGCTGCTCCTCGAACCGGGTGTGCAGGGTCTGGGCGTCAGCGGCGCTGCTGGGCATCTGGCTCACCTTCCGTGGTTCGGCGCGATGTGCTGTCAGTCCCATTGTCCCACTGTGGGGGTCAGTCGTTCTCCCAGTCAGGGTTCTGCGGGCGCGTCGGGATGCGGTCGCGCCTGTAGGTGATGTCCGTGTACCCGTGGGGCACGGGGCGGCCGTTCTCATCCACGGAGACGAACACGATCTTCTCGATGGACAGGATCAGCCGGCGGGTCAGCATGTTGCGGACCTCGCAGCGCATGGTCACCGAGGTCCGCCCGAAGCGGGTGGCCTTCAGCCCCATCTCGATCATGTCCCCCTGCACCGCGGAGGAGACGAAGTTGATCTCGGAGATCAGCTTGGTCACCGCGCGCCGGTTGCCGGTCTGCAGGATCGCGTAGATCGCGGCCTCCTCATCGATCCAGCGCAGCAGGGAGCCGCCGAAGAGGGTGCCGTGCGCGTTGAGGTCCTCCGGCTTGACCCACTTGCGGGTGTGGAAGTTCATGCCGTCGTCCACCACGGACAGCTCGGCGGTGTTCGGGGAGATCGGGTATTCGGCCATACATCCCACTGTAGGCCGCGCACCACGGGATCATTCAGGTTTGACGGTGATGACCGGACACTCCGCCTCGAGGATGATCTGCTGGGCCGCGGAGCCCAGCAGGATCTTCCCGACGGGGCTGCGCCGGCGCACCCCGACGACCACCGCCTCCACGTCCTCATCACCGGTCGCATCCACGAGGTCTCCGACGGCGATGCGGCTGCGCGGATCCGGCCGCTGCACGCGCACCCGATCCGGGTCCAGCCCGGTCAGCTCGGGGGCCCGCGGGTCCGGCTCGGCATCGTCCACCGGGAACAGGATCAGGTCGGCGTCGCGCCGCTGGGCCTCCCGCACGGCGAACTCGCGGGCGGCGCGCCCGGCGGGGGTGTCGGTGTGGGCCAGGATGATGCTCACGGATGGGTCTCCTCGGTGCGTCACGGGCTCTGCGGTGCCCCTGTTGGCGGGGCGCCGTCCCCTCACTGTAGGGTGAATCACACTCGCCGTCGAGCCCGGGACCCGTGCTCGACACCCATCGATCGCCCACCGCCCAGGAGGCTCCCCGTGGCATCCGACCGCGACCAGCAGACCCCGTGGGGATCCGACCCGTACGACCCCGCAGCCCCCGATGCCGGTCCGACCGGTCCCGGCTCCGGCCCTGCGCCCGAAGCGCCGGACGCCGCGGCGTCGGAAGCCGGCCCCACCCGCCGCTCGGTGCTGCGCTGGGGCCTGGGCGGGGTCATCGCCCTGGCCGCTATCGGCACCGCCTCCTACGGCTCCATCAGCTCGGCCTCGGCGGGCCGGGACCTGCGCTCGGCCCTGACGATCATCGCCCCGGCCGCGGCCGGCGGCGGCTGGGACACCGTGGCGCGGGAGATGCAGCAGGCCCAGCGCGCCGAGGGCATCGTGAACAACACCCAGGTGGTCAACATGCCGGGGGCCGGCGGGACCATCGCCCTGGGCAACCTCTCCGTGCTGGAGGGCCAGCCCGGCAACCTCATGGTCGGCGGCACCGGGCAGCTGGCGGCGACCATCAAGTACGGCTCCGCCGCGACCTATGCGGACGTGAACCCGCTGGCCATCACCGTGGAGGAGTACGACGTCGTCGTGGTGCCCGGGGACTCCGAGTTCCGCACCCTGGGGCAGCTGATGGACGCCTGGAAGGCGGACCCGCGCTCCATCCCGTGGACCGGCGGCGGCTCCTTCGACCAGCTGGTGATCGCCGAGCTGGCGATGGCCGCGGGCATCGACCCGCAGACCATGATCTACGTGAACTCCGACGGCGGCGGGGAATCCGCGGCGGCCCTGATGAACGGCACCGCCACCGCCGCGGCCAGCGGCTACCCGGACTCCATCGACCAGATCGAATCCGGGCGCCTACGGGCCCTGGCGCTGGTCGCGAAGGAACGCCCCGAGGGCATCGACCTGCCGACCACCGTGGAGCAGGGCTACGACGTGACCCTGGCGAACTGGCGGCTGCTGGTGGCCCCCGGCGGCATCACCGACGAGGACCGTGCGGGGCTGCTGGAGATCATCGAGGAGACCATCGCGACCCCGCAGTGGCGGGAGGCGATCACGCGCTACCACTGGAACGAGAACGTGGTGACCGGTCAGGAGCTGACGGACTTCCTGGAGCGGGAGAAGCGGCGGATCGGCGAGCTGTATAAGGAGCTGGGACTGTGAGCACCGCATCGAGCACGCGCGCACCCCGGTCGCGGTCCGAGAGGACCCGGCCGCGATGGGCCCGGGAGCTGATCATGCCGGCAGTCCTCGTGGCCTTCGCGGCCTATCTGCTGATCGGCTGCGCCGCGATGGAGGTCCCCGACTCGGCGGCCTTCCCGGGGCCGCGGTTCTTCCCCCTGGTCATCGCCGTCGGGATCCTGGTGCTGACGCTCGCCGAGGTGGTGCGGATCGCGCGCTCCCGCACCCGGCCCGCTGAGGAGGCCGACGACGACGACGCGGATGCCGCTGCCGGGGCCGTGACGGCAGGTGAGGGCGAGCCCCCGGCCGCCCCCGGCTTCTCCTGGGCCTCGCTGGCCTGGGTGGTGGGCGGCTTCCTGATCTTCGCCTTGTTGCTGGAGACCCTCGGCTGGGTGATCGGCGGCGGGCTGCTGTTCTGGGCGGTGGCCCGCGGCTTCGGGGCCCGTCGCGACCTGGTGAGCCTGGTGGCGGGTCTCACGGTCAGCTCCCTGGCATACATCCTGTTCGACATGGTCCTGGGGCTGAACCTGCCCTCCGGGATTCTGGGAGGCGGTTTCTGATGGATGCGATCTCGCTGCTCGCGGAGGGCTTCGCCGGGGCGCTGACCTGGCAGAACCTGTTCTGGGTGGTGCTGGGCTGTCTGCTGGGCACCGCCGTCGGGGTGATGCCCGGGCTGGGGTCCTCGATGGCGGTGGCCCTGCTGCTGCCGGTGACCTTCGCCCTGGAGCCCACGGCCGCGTTCATCATGTTCTCCGGGGTGTACTTCGGCGGGCTGTTCGGGGATTCCACGATGGGCATCCTCATGAACACCCCGGGGCAGGCCTCCGCGATCGCCTCGACCTTCGAGGGCCACAAGATGGCGCTGAACGGGCGGGCCGCCCAGGCCCTGGCCACGGCCGCGATCGGCGCGTTCATCGGCGGCTTCGTCTCCTCGGTGGCCGTGGTGTTCCTGGCCCCGTGGCTGGCGGACCTGTCCGCGAGCTTCGGGCCGGCCGAGTACTTCGCCCAGGCCCTGTTCGCGTTCGTCGCGACCTCCTCGGTGGTCACCGACTCGGCGGTGAAGGGCCTGCTGTCGCTGCTGCTGGGGCTGGGCATCGCCGTCGTCGGGGTGGACGCCGTGACCGGCGTGCCCCGGTTCACCATGGACTCCCCGTACCTGTTCGACGGGATCTCACTCGTGACGGTGACGGTGGCGGTCCTCGCCCTGGGGGAGGTCATCCACTGCGCGGTGGTGGATCGCTTCGCACGAGCGGGGAAGATGGTGAACTCCACGGGGCGGCCCTGGCTGTCCCGGAAGGAGATGCGCGAGGCCGCCCCGGCCTGGGCGCGCGGCACCCTGATCGGCCTGCCCTTCGGGGTCATCCCCGCGGGTGGTGCGGACATCCCCACGTTCCTGGCCTACGGGGTGGAGCGGCGCCTGGACCGACGTCGACGACGCCCGCAGTTCGGCCGGGGCGCGATCCGCGGGCTGGCGGCCCCGGAGGCGGCGGGCAACTCCACCACGGGCATGGCGATGGGGGCGCTGCTGGCCCTGGGCCTGCCATCTCCGCGACGGCCGCGATCATGCTGGCGGCCTTCCGCCAGTACGGGCTGCAGCCGGGTCCGCTGCTGTTCGAGCGCTCCCCGGACCTGGTGTGGGCGCTGCTGGCGAGCTTCTTCGTCGCGATGGTCGTGCTGCTGATCATCAACCTGCCCTTCGCGATGGTGTGGGCCAAGCTGCTGCTGATCCCCAAGCCGTACCTGTACGCCGGGATCACGGTGTTCTGCGCGCTGGGGATCTACGCGACCAGCGGCGAGGTCTTCGACCTGCTGATGCTGCTGGGGGTCGGGGTCCTGGGGTTCCTGATGCGCCTGCACGGCTACCCGCTGGCGCCCCTGGTCATCGGCATGGTGCTGGGCCCGCTGGCGGAGACCAACCTGCGCGACGCCCTGATCTCCTCCGACGGGAACGCGGGCGTGCTGGTGGACAGCCCCATCGCCCTCGGGATGTACGCCGTGCTGCTGGTGGTGCTGGCGCTGACCGTGCGCTCGAAGGTGACCTCCCGGACCCGCCGGGACACCTGAGCCGGCTCTGGCTCGGGGTTCCTGAGGTCCCGGGGTCAGCCTTCCGGGGAGCCCTCGGCGTCCCGAGAGCGGGGCCGGCGGGGCCGGCGTCGGGTGCGACGGGGCCGGTTCAGCCACGACTGGTACAGGCGCGTGGTCCACGGCAGCACCCAGTACACCATCGTGGGGGTGGCCAGGAGGATCACCAGGAGGATCTTCACCAGGAACGGCGCCTGCGGCACCACGTGCCCGACGATGTCGTTGGCCAGGGCGGAGACCGGGTAGAAGCCGGTGAAGATGACGATGGCCTGCTTCCACCGCGGCGGGACCACGTCCGGCTCGGCCTCGTCCTGCGGGGTGTCGAACCACCCCTCGATGCCGGTGCGCTTGACGTGGCGGAACTCGCGGACGTGGCTGTGGAACTCCGCCATCCACGCCTGCCGCTGCGGGGAGTCCGCCCAGGTGCGCAGGGTGTCCTCGGAGGAGAAGCGCAGCAGCATGTGCCAGACGGTGGAGTCCTCGTGGGCGCGCACTCAGCCGGAGCCGAGGTATCCGGGGAAGCCCGCGACGATGGACTGGCCGCGGGCCACCCAGTCCTCCACCTCGGTGACGGCCCCGGGATCGACGTCGCGGGTGATCTGCACGGTGACGGGAAGGCTCATGGGCCACAGTGTATGACCCGGATGTTTCGGATCTGGAGCGGCGGGGCGCCGGTGCCCGGGCCCGTAGGATCGGGGGCGTGAAACCCGCGCGCCCCGAGTCCTCCGCCGAACCTGCCGCCCGTCCCGCCTCCGGGGCGGGGCGCTGGATCCTGCTCGCCCTGGGCGCGGCGTTCCTGCTGGTGCAGCTCTACGGCCTCTACGCCCCGGCCCAGCCCGACGGACCCGACGGCCTGCTGGACCTGCCGGGGATGGACAAGCTCGCGCACCTGGGCATGTTCGCCCTGCCCGCGCTGTTCCTCCGGGCGGCCGGGGTGCGCTGGCGGCTGCTCGCCGTCGTCTTCGCCGCCCACGCCGTGCTCTCCGAGGTCATCCAGGGCACCCTGCTGCCGCACCGTTCCGCGGACCCGCTGGATGCCCTGGCCGACGTCGTCGGGCTGAGCCTCGGCCTGCTGGCCGGCACCGCGATCCTGCGGCGCCGGCCCGCCTGAATCAGTCCTCCAGACCCTTGCCCGTCGGGGAGACGAGGATCTTCACGGCGGTCTCGTTGTGGTTGATGAGGGTGTCGAAGCCCTTGTCCACCAGGTCGTCCAGCCCGATCTTCCCGGTGATGAACGGCTTGAGGTCCACCTTCCCCTGCTCCACCAGGGCGATGGTGTCCGGGTGGTCGCTGCAGTAGCCGATGGTGCCGCGCAGGTCGATCTCCTTCATGACCAGCTTGTGCATGTCCACCGCGGGCTTGTGCCCCCAGATCGAGACGTTGACGATCACGCCGGTGGGCCGCACGGCGTCGAGCAGCATGTCCAGCACCACGTCCACCGAGGTGCACTCGAAGCCCACATCAGCCCCCTTGCCGTCGGTGAGCCTGCGGACCTCCTCGACGACGTCGACCTCCTTGGGGCTGAAGGCGTGGTCGGCGACCCCGGCGTCCAGGGCCTTCTTCCGCCGCAGCTCGGACAGCTCCGAGATGATCACGGTGAGCCCCTCGGCCTTCAGCACCGCCGCGGTGAGCACGCCGATGGGCCCGGCCCCGCCGATGATCGCGACGTCCCCGGCCTTCGCACCGGAGCGCACGTAGGCGTGGTGGGCCACGGACAGCGGCTCGATCAGCGCGGCCTCGTCCAGCGGGACGTCGGCGGAGACGGGGTGGACCCAGTGCCGCTTGACGGAGATCTGCTCCGCCAGGCCGCCGCCGCGACCGCCCAGCCCGATGAAGTTCATGTCCGGGCTCAGGTGGTAGTTCGGCTGGTCCTCGTCCTCCTCGCGGATGATGTAGGGCTCCACGACCACGTGCTGGCCGACCTCGAGATCGTCCACGCCCTCGCCGAGGGCCGCGACGGTGCCGGACATCTCGTGTCCGAGGGTCACAGGGGCGGACTCCCCGGAGATGGGGTGCGGGTGCCCGTGCGGGGGCACGAAGATCGGGCCGTCGAGGTATTCGTGCAGGTCGGTGCCGCAGATCCCGCACCAGGCGACGTCGATCAGCACCTCCCCCGCGGCGGGCGTCGGCGCATCGATCTCCTCGATGCGGATGTCGTGGTTGTCGTGGTAGCGGGCTGCGCGCATCGGTGCACTCCTTCGTGACGGATCCTGTTCAGCACCTCCCACGCTAGTCCGGCCGCGGATCCGCCGGGCCCGGATGACACCGGTGTTGCGCCGCGGGGCCGGCCCGCACGGTGCCCCACGCGGCGTCCGCGGAGTACCGTGCCTCCGCGGACCGGATCGTGCATCCCGAGCCGGATCATCCGGCTCACACTGCACGATCCAGTCCCGGAAGACACTGGCGGCACAGAATCCTGCCGACCCGCGCCGTGTCACTGGCCTCTGTCACGCTGAGTGCAGGATGCCCCGAACCGTTCGCGACATCCTGCACTGACCGTGACATGCCGCGCATCGGAGGGCTGACGACAGACGCCGCATCACCCCAGCGACCGGCGGTAGGCCGACGGCGTCGTGCCGGTCTCCTCGCGAAAGCGCCGGTTGAAGTTGGACAGGTTGCGGAATCCGGACGCCCAGCACACGTCCACCACGCTCAGTCGCGTGCTGCGCAGCAGTCGGCACGCCTCCGTGACCCTCATGCGGCTCATCAGCCGGGAGAATCCCACGGTCGTCGCCCGGGTCAGCATCCGAGAGGCGGCCGAGGTGGACATGCCGAGCTCACGGGCCAGATCCTCCAGCCGGACCTCACGACGCAGATTGCGATGGAGGAATTCCAGGGCCCGGTCGAAGTCCTCCCCGCCGCGAGGGCCAGCCTCCGCAGGAGCCTCCGGATCGACGATCTCTCGCTCTTCGGGCGGAGCAGCCATGAGGATGCCGAGCAGCTCGATCCCCAGAGCGAGGCGGAGCGGCCCGGTGGATCCGCCCATGGCCGTCAGAGCCTTCGTGGCCTTCACCCGGGTGCCTCCCGTGAACTCGATCCCGGCACGAGCCGTCTCCAGCAAGGCATGCAGCCCCGTCAGCTCCGGCAGAAGCTCCTCAGCCTGAGCCAGCAGCTGAGGGTCAGCGTGCACGAGAACGTCCCGACCGGGAACCTCGCGACGATCCTCGAGAACGGAGACCCAGTTGTGGGGGAGATCCGCCCCGAGCAGGTAGAGGCTTCCCGGTCCGAACACCCGCACGGAGCGGCCGATATGGGCCGCTCCATGCGAATCCCGGATCAGGTGGATCTCGATCTCGGGATGGTGGTGCCAGCGAGCCAGTGGATGGGGGAATCCATGGCTGAACCACCGGAAGATGCTGCTGGTGTCCATGGCCACCAGCTCCCGCTCCGCCGGGTGGGCGCCGTCAGCGGGAGCCATCCACCCGGATCTGCAGCTTGGTGTCGGTCGGGCGGGCCTCAGCACCCCGGTCGAAGACCTCCACGGAGCGCTCCAGCGGGAGGGTCTCGGTGACCAGCCGGGCCAGGTCCACGGTGTCCCCGGCCGCCAGGTCGATGGCCTTCCGGTACACGTTGGCGTAGCGGAAGATCGTCTCGATCCGCAGCTCCTTGGCCTGCGCGGCCACGACGTCGAACTGCACGGGGCCGGTGGGCATGCCCACGCACACGACAACCCCGCCCGGGGCCGCGACGTCGGCGACGAAGCCGTAGGCGGCACCCGCCCCGGATGCTTCGAAGACCGCCTGGGCGCCCCACCCGTCCGTGTCTGCGGCGACCCGCTGCGCCAGATCCTCCCGGCTGGCGTCCACGGGCACGATGCCGTCCAGACCGGCCAGCTTCTCCAGCTTCTCCGGGGCGATGTCCGAGACGTAGACCCGGCTGGCGCCGCCGGCCAGGGCCGCCATCGCGGTGACGATGCCGATGGTGCCCGCCCCGACGACCGCCGCGACGTCGCCGGGGGCCAGCCGGGCCTTGGTCGCGGCCTGCATGCCGACCGCGAAGGGCTCGATCAGCGCGCCCTCGGCGTAGCTCAGGGAGTTCGGAAGCCGGTAGGTGTACTCGGCGGGGTGGGTGACCTCCTCGGTCAGGCAGCCGTCCACCGGCGGGGTGGCCCAGAAGCGCACGTCCGGGTCCACGTTGTACCGTCCTTCCCGCGAGGCCCGCGAGCGCGGATTCGGGATGCCCGGCTCCATCGCAACCCGATCCCCGGGGCTCAGGTGCTCGACGCCGTCGCCGACCTCCAGCACCGTCCCGGAGGCCTCGTGACCCAGGATCATGGGCTGCTCGAGGACGAACTGCCCGATCCGTCCGTGCGTGTAGTAGTGGACGTCGGATCCGCAGATGCCGACCGTGTGCACCGCGATCTTCACCTCACCGGGCCCGGGGGCACCGGGGCGGGGGATGTCGTCGATGGTGATGCGCCCCTTCTCCTGGAGCACGACGGCCTTCATGGTCTCGGACATGATCTGTCTCCTTCTCTCCTCGATTGCGGTTGGCTAGTGCGCCAGCGAGGTTCCGGCGCGGGCTCGACGTCGCTGCCCGGCGGGGAGCATGCGTCCATTCTCGTCCGTGATGCCGGGCTGGGGCGGGCGGATGAAGAAGGTGATGACGATGCCGGACAGGAACAGCAGGATGTACACCCAGATGACCCCGAGGGAGCCGATCAGGGGAAGCAGGGCCGTGGCGATCCCCGGGCCGATGAAGGTGGTCAGACCCGAGGCCAGATTGTGCGCCGAGATCGCGGCACCCCGGTGCTGCGGGGCCAACGCGGGGAAGATCGCCCCCATCGGGACGAACGCGGTCACGGAGCAGGCGAAGATGACGGCGGCGATGAGCATCATCGCGTAGTTGGCGCCGAACAGATGGGGGAAGTATCCGAAGGCGAAAGCCGACAATGCCATCCCGCCGAAGCCGAACCACCGCATCTGCCGCATCCACCCGTAGCGGTCTCCCAACCGGCCCCAGACGATGTTCGCGACGATGGTGATGGTGTTCATGACCGCCCACAGAGTCATCCATTCGGTCTGCTGGAACCATGGCTGGGAATCGTCGAGCTGCCCGGTGAGATACAGCGGCATCATCATCGGGAAGCCGTAGAGGGTCAGGTTGCACAGGATGCGGATGATGACGCTGAGCAGGATCTGCCGGTTCTCCACGAGGATGGTGACGCCACGCAGCAGCTCTCTGGCCCGGTCGGCACCTTCGAGCCGTTCTGCGGTGCGCTCCTCCGGCGGAGCCTTCGGGACCAGGAAGAGGCACATCAGCGTGCCGACGCCGACGAGCACCGGGGCCAGCCAGAGGGTACCGGTCTCCCCCAGATGCGGGATGGTCAGGGTGGGGATGAATGCCCCCAGAGATCCCAGCCCGACGGAGAACGCGGCCCAGAACCAGCCCATCGCGGAGGCGAGGCGCCCCGGATCGACCGACTGGGCGATCAGCACCACGAAGCTGTACATGAACAGCGGGTACGCGATCCCGCGAGCGCCGTAGGTGAGGATCGCGGCGACGGGGGAGATCAGCCCGACCGTCAGGAAGAGGACGTGCAATCCGATCCAGAGGATTCCGCCCAGCAGCATGAGCCGCTTGGCCCCGAAGGTCTCCGCGAGCACTCCCGTGGTCCAGGCGGAGAAGGCGACGACGAGCCCGTAGACCGTGAAGCACAGACCCGCTTGGGTGCTGGTGAACCCGTGCTGGGTCACGAGGTAGCGGGAGAGGAAGGTCAGGTCGAAGCCATCACCGGCCATGAACACGGCCAGGGCGATATACCCCCAGACCAGGCGCTTGGGCATACCCAGGATCATCGGCAGCACTCCTTCGTGCGGTTCTCGCCCCTTGAGGAGGCGTCTCGAACGCTCCGGGGCTCTGTCAGTGACCAGTGTCGCAGCGGTGCACGGACCTCGACAGCGGCTGCCGCCCCGATTTCCGATACTTTCTTGCAGCCGTCGGGCTTCCCGTCGGCCGTTCGATCTGTCAGTCGGCCCTCGTAGGGTGGAGCCAGACGGCGGCACCCACCGCCCGAGACACCCCCAGGAGGCCGCAGATGTTCTTCGTCGACGTCCCCGGCGGCATCGAGACCGACGGCCGCGTCCTCGTCTACTCCGCCACCGATCTGGTGCGCGCCGCGGAATGCCCGTGGGCGACGGTGCGGATCCTGGACGAGAAGCTCGGGCGGGTGCCGCGGCTGCCGGTGCCCGAGGACCCGATGCTCGAGCGCACCGCGCGGCTCGGGGACCGCCACGAGGCCGAGGTGCTGGCCGAGCTGCGGGAGCGGTACGGCCCCTACCAGCCACCGGACGCGGGCGCGCCCGGGCGCGGGGTGTACGAGGTGGAGCCGGCGAGATCGATGACCCACGAGGCCCTCACCGCCAAGCACGAGGAGACCGTGGCGGCCCTGCGCTCCGGGGCCGACGTCGTCTTCCAGGCCTCCTTCTACGACGGCCGCTTCCACGGCCGCGCGGACTTCCTGATCCGCCGGGCGGACGGCGCCTACGCCGTGTACGACACCAAGCTCGCTCGCCACGCCAAGGTCACCGCGCTGCTGCAGCTGGCGGCCTACGCAGACCAGCTCGCCGCGGCCGGGATCCCCGTGAGTCCCGAGGTCACCCTCATCCTGGGAGACCGGCGGGAGGCGAGCTTCGAGGTCGAGCGGTTCCTGGAGGTGTATCGGGAGCGACGGGAGCGGTTCGAAGCACTCACCGCGAAGCGTCGGCGCCCCGGCGCGGCGCCGGCGGACTGGTGGGAGGAGGCCCTGCCTCGCTGCGGCGTCTGCCCCCACTGCCTGGAGCAGATCCAGGAGAACCAGGACGTGCTGCAGGTGGCCGGGATGACGCTGGCGCGGCGGACCCTGCTGCGCGAACGCCACGGGGTGCGCACCGTGGCGGATCTGGCCCACCTGCCCGAGGACGACGCTCACCTCTCGGGGTCCCTGCGCGCCGCCCGCGCCCAGGCGCAGATGCAGCTGGGCGAGGGCTCACCGGACGGGGAGGTCACCTACCGGGACTCCGCCGGGGAGGAGCATCGGCTCACCTACGCGGTCACGGATGCGGCGCCGCTGCGGCGGATACCGCGAGCCGCCCCCGGGGACGTCTTCTTCGACTTCGAGGGGGACCCGCTGTGGCAGGACCCGGAGGACGGCTCCTGGGGCATCGAGTACCTGTTCGGCGTCGTCGAGGCTCCGGAGGATCCGGCGCTGCTGGCGGACCCGGACCACGAGCCGCGGTTCGTGCCGTTCTGGGCTCACTCCCGCCGCGAGGAGCGCCGGGCGCTGCTGGACTTCCTCGAGTACATCGCCGAGCGGAGACGGCGATACCCGCAGATGCGGATCTACCACTACGCCGACTACGAGAAACGCGCGCTGCGGTCCCTGGCGATGCGCCACGGCGTCGGCGAGGAAGCCGTGGATGACCTGCTGCGCCAGGAGGTCCTGGTGGACCTGTACGAGCCGGTGCGCCGCGGGCTGCGGATCTCCGCGCCGTCGTACTCGATCAAGAAGCTCGAGCCCCTGTACATGGGCGAGCATCTGCGGGCCGGAGACGTGACCGACGCCGGCGCCTCCGTGGTGGCCTACGCGGACTACGCCGCGCACCGGGACGCGGACGAACCGGAGCAGGCCCGCCGGATCCTCGCCTCCATCGCCGACTACAACGAGTACGACTGCCTGTCCACGCTGCGGCTGCGGAACTGGCTGCTGGACCTGGCCGGGCGCGACGCCGCCGCGGAGGCCTGCGCACCGGATCCGGCCGCGCCGCACCCGGAGGCGCCCGAGGATGAGGACGCCGAGGTCTCCGCGGTGGAGGCCTCCCTGACCCACTTCGCCCAGCACGCCACCACGGCCTCCACCGGCCTGGACGAGGCGGAGCTGGCCCGCACCGTGACGGCCGCCGGGATGGTCGCCTCGGCCACCGGGTACCACCGGCGCGAGCGCAAGCATTTCTGGTGGTCGCACTTCGACCGGTTGGCCTCCGCCGTCCAGGAGTGGGAATCCACCCGCGACGTCGTGCTCTTCGACCGCGTGACGGTGGCCGAGGACTGGCACACCCCGCCGCGCGGGCGCACCGAACGCCGCGTCCTGGAGGGCACCGCTCGCATCCCGGACGGCTCGAGTCTGCGCGGCGGGGAGTCCGGGCTGTTCGCGATGTACGACTCCCCGCTGCCCGGGTACCTGCGGGATCAGGTGCTGCAGGCCCAGGAGCGGAGGGGCCAGGGTGGTGGTGCTGCGCCGGTGCCCGAGCAGGCCTCCCAGGCCCGCGCGACGCTGGAGGAGATCGAGCCGGGGCCGCAGGAGGGGACCTACCGGGTGCGGGTCACCGAGACCCGACCCGCCGACTCCGAGGCCTTCGCCCAGCTGCCGATGGCCCTGACCCCGCCCGCCCCGATCCGCACCCAGGCGCAGGAGGACGCCCTGGCGGCGCTGGCGGAGGAGGTCGACGCCGCCCTGCCGCACCTGCCGGCCGACGCCGGCCTGGACATCCTCTCCCGCCGGTCCGCGCGGCTGCGCTCCGGCGGGGCGCTGCCCGCCCCGGACTGGTCCGCGCCGGGCCTGCCGATGGTCGAGGCGATCCTCGCCGCGGTCCTGGACCTGGACCGCTCCTACGCGGCGGTGCAGGGTCCGCCGGGCACCGGAAAGTCCTTCGTCGGGGCGCACGTGATCGGGCGGCTGGTGCAGCGGGGGTGGCGGATCGGCGTGGTGGCGCAGTCCCACGCGGTGATCGAGAACCTGCTGCGCGGGTGCGCGCAGCACGGCCGGGTGCCGCGGGAGGCCATGGCCAAAGCCAAGCCCCGTCGTCCCCGCGGCGCCGAGCAGGTCGCGGAGCCGACGGTGCCGTGGCGGCGGATCGGCCCCCAGGAGATCCCGGACTTCCTGGCCGGGGAGGACGATGAGGTCCCGGTGCCCGGGCGGGTGTACGGGGGCACCGCCTGGGACTTCGCCAATGCGGAGCGGTTCTCCCCCGGCCAGCTGGATCTGCTGGTCATCGACGAGGCCGGTCAGTACTCCCTGGCCAACATGCTCGCGGTCTCCCGGGCCGCACGGAACCTCCTGCTGCTCGGGGATCCCCAGCAGCTGCCGCAGGTCACCCAGGGCACCCACCCGTATTCGGTGGACGAGTCCGCCCTGGGCTGGCTCTCCGCCGGCGAGCAGACCCTGCCCCCGCAGCTCGGGTACTTCCTGGACGCGACCTGGCGGATGCACCCGAGCCTGTGCGCCCCGGTGTCCCGGCTGAGCTACCGGGGCCGGCTGCACGCAGCGGAAGCGGCCGGTCACCGCCGGCTGGCCGGGCTGGCCCCGGGGGTGCACCGACTGGAGGTGGAGCACACGGGCCGGGCCACGGCCAGTCCCGAGGAGGCCGACGCCGTCGTGCAGGTGGCGCGCACCCTGGTGGGCCGACCCTGGACCCCCGGGACGGGGCGAGCGCCCCGCCCGCTGGAGGCCTCGGACCTCCTGGTGGTCGCCGCGTACAACGCCCAGGTGGAAGCCATCCGCCATGCTCTGGGGGCCGCGGGTCTCACCGGAGAGGATGACGGCGTCCGAGTGGGCACCGTGGATAAGTTCCAGGGGCAGGAAGCCGCGGTGGCGATCGTGTCCATGGCCGCAAGCTCCGCCACCGAGGTGCCCCGCGGCATGGACTTCCTGCTCTCTCCGAACCGGTTGAACGTGGCCGTATCCCGGGGCCAGTGGGCGGCGGTGCTGATCAGCTCTCCGGCACTCACGGACTACTGGCCCGCCTCCCCGGAGGGTCTGGCGGTGCTCGGCGGGTTCACGGGGCTGCGCCGTCGGGCCCTGCCCTGGCGGGAGCCCACCGGATCTACGATGGACGGTCGGGACGCGGATTGGACGGGAGACGGAGGTGAGGCGGATGAGCCGGGATGACGCCGCGGCGGCCGAGGACGCCGCTCGCCCTCCGGTGATCCGTCCCAGCTTCCGGGCGCGGACCCCGTTCCTCCTGCACTTCGATGACCAGACGGTGGCCCTGGGGGATGCTCATCTGCTGCAGCAGATCGAGGCCAACCTGCTGGCCGCGGATCGCGCCCCGCGCACCACCTTCTGGGATCAGGCGTACCTGTCCGGGGAGGAGGGGGCGCTGTTCGCCCCGGATCCGGACCCAGAGCACATCAACTCGGTGGGGATCACCGGCGGGGCGGAGGAGTTCTGGGCGGCGATGGACGCCGCGGTGTTCCAGCAGACGGAGTGGCCCCGGGAGGAGACCGCCACGGTGTGGTTCCCGGAGTACCCCGCCTGGCTGCGGGAGACCACCTCCTGGACCTACGACCCGATCTGCCCGCCGATGGGTCCGGGGGCTCCCGGGGGCTGGGTGCGCACGCGCAGCATCCCCGGTGAAGGCCGCCCGGTGGGCCTGTTCCAGCTCACCGATCGCGATGCCTTCTGGGTGTTCGGCGCCGCACAGGACCTGCGCGGCATCGTCGCCCTGTGCGGTTCCCTGGCCCGGTTCCGTCGCGGCTTCGACGCGCTGACCGCCTACGCCGGTCCGGACGACGTCCTGGGGTCCCTGGCCCTGCCCCTGATCTGCCGGGAGGCGCTGCAGGAGGAGCTCATGGTGCGCGGCGTGGACGTGGAGACCCTGTTCTGGGAGTAGAGGAGGAGACGGTGTCGGAGATGATCGAGCGCGCGCAGCGGGTGGCTCGCCGCGCCCATGCGGGTCAGGTAGACAAGGCGGGTGCGGCGTACATCGAGCACCCGCGGAGGGTGGCGCAGCGGGTGCGAGGCTATGCCGCACCGCAGGACCTCGAGTCGGCGCGGGCCGTGGCGTGGCTGCACGACGTCGTCGAAGACACCCCGGTGTCCCTGGAGGACCTGGAGCGGGACTTTCCCGCGGAGGTGGTGGCCGGCGTGGACGCGATGACCCGCAGGGAGGCGGAGGCCCCGGAGGAGTACTACGCGCGGGTGCGCGCCGACCGTCTCGCCCTGGCGGTCAAGCAGGCGGACCTGGAGGACAACACCGATCCGGCACGCACCGCTCGCCTGGATGAGCCCACCCGCGAGCGCCTGGCACAGAAGTACCGGCACGCGCGGGCCCTGCTGGAGGAAGGCCGCTGATGTTCGTTCTGCTGTGCTGCGCCCCGGACCCGGAGCCCGTGGCCCGGCTCCTGCGCCGACGCGCCCGCGAGACCCCCGCCGGCCCTCAGCTCTCGCTCATCAATCGCACCGTCGCGCCCCACGGGCAGGATCCCCGCACCGAGCTGCGCGCCGTCCTGGACTCCCCCATCGCCGCCGCGTGGGCCGTCCTGGATGCGGTGCGGGCCGGTACGGATCGCATCGCCGTGGGCGCCGGACCGGTGATCCTGGACGGCGAGCAGGCCGACGGCGTCGGGCTGGGCCGTGCCCGCCGGGCCTTCGACGAGGGACCGGGGATCCGGGTGCAGGGAGCGGATCCCGTGCTCGACGAGGCGGCCGCGGCCCTGCTGGAGCTGGCGGCCCGCCTCATCCGCGAGCGCAGCGCCGCGCAGTGGCGGGTCGTGGACCTCATGGTCCCGGGGGTGCGAGGTCAGCACGCCGAGGCGGCACGGGCGCTGGGGATCAGCCCGCAGGCGGTGAGCCGGGCCCTGATCCGCACCGGCTGGGCGGAGCAGGTGCGCGCCGCGGATGCTGCGGCTGCCCTGCTGGAGCGCACCGCGGCCTGACGCCTCCGCCGTCGGCGGGCCCGAAGCCACTGCCGGGGCCGTCGCATCCGGCTCCGGACCCGGCTGCCGGTCCGACTCCGCGCGGCGGCTCACCCCTCGGAGATGAACCCCTCGGAGATCATCCACTGCTTCGCGACCTCACCGGGATCCTTCCCGTCCACATCCACCTGCCGGTTCAGGTCCATGAGCATCTCGTTGGTGATCTTCTCATCCACCTGATCGAAGCGGTCCATGAGCTCCGGGTACTTCTCGAGGAACTCGGTGTTGATCACCGGGGCGACGTTGTAGTTGGGGAAGAAGTGCTTGTCGTCCTCCAGGACCACCAGGTCCAGGGCCGGAATGCGCCCGTCGGTGGTGAAGACCTCCCCGAAGGAGCAGTCCCCGGACCCGGTCGCGGCGTAGATGGATCCGGTGTCCATGATGGACACCTCGTTCTCCGGCACGCCGTCGGGGGCCCCGCGCGGGATGCCGTAGGTCTGCAGCATCGGGTCCAACCCGTCCTGCCGGGAGTTGAACTCGGTCTCCACGCAGAAGTTGCGCTCGTTCACCGGGACCTTCTCCTTGATGTCGGAGAGCTTGGTGATCCCGTACTTCTGCGCGAACTCCCGGTTCACGGCGAAGGCGTAGGTGTTGTTCATGGGCGCCGGCGGGCCCCAGGTGAGCCCGTTCTTCGCATCCTCGTCCTTCACGGCCTGCCACTGCTCACGCTGATCCTTGATGCCCTGCTCGTGGCCCATGTACGTCAGCCACGCGGAGCCGGTGTACTCGTAGAACATATCCGTCTCCCCGGAGAGCATCAGGCGGCGGACCTGCTGGGAGCCGGGCACATTGGCCATGTCCACGGTGTCGAACCCGGCGGCCTCCGCCGTCATCACCGCGATCTTGGACAGGATCAGCTGCTCGGTGTAGTTCTTCGAGGTGATCACGATCCGCTGCCCCTCGGCCCCCTCCACGGGCTGCAGGGAACCGGGGCCGATGTTCGGGGGTGCCGCGGTGGACGGCTGCAGCCCGCACCCGCTCAGCGCGAGCATCCCGACGGCGCCCATCGCCGCGATCACGCTCCACCGGCTCTTCCTCGTTCCCCTCATACTCAGCCCTCCTTGATCAGATCCTGATCGACCATCCACTGCTCGGCCACATCCCCCGGGTCCTTCCCCTCGACGTCGACCTGGTAGTTCAGCGAGCGCATCGTGTCATCGCTGAGACGCTCGGCGACCTCCTGGAACCTCTCCGGAAGCTGCGGATAATCCCGGACCAGCTGCGCGTTGAACACCGGTGAGGCGTTGTACTGCGGGAAGAACCTCCTCGTGTCCTGAAGGACCACCAGGTCCAGGGCGGGGATGCGGCCATCGGTGGTGAAGACCTCGCCGAAGGTGCAGTCCCCGGAGCCGGTCGCGGCGTAGATGGACCCGGTGTCCATCACGGATACGTTGGCCTCCGGGACGCCGTCGGCGCTGCCTCGGGGGATGCCGTAGGCCTGCAGGAACGGGTTCATCCCGTCCTGGCGGGAGTTGAACTCGGATTCCACGCAGAACTGGCGATCCTGCACCGGGACCTTGGTGCGGATGTCGTCCATCGTCTTCAGCCCATACTTCCGGGCGGTCTCCTGATTGACCGCGAAGGCGTACGTGTTGTTCACCGCGGAGGGGCGCCCCCAGTCCAGCCCGTTGGCAGCGTCCTCGTCCTTCACCGCCTGCCACTGCTGCTCGGCGTCGGGCAGGGCCTGCTCGTGGCCCATGTACGTCAGCCACGCGGTGCCCGTGTACTCCCAGCCGATCTGGGCATCGCCATCGACCAGCATGTTCCTCGACGGCACGGAACCCGGCACGTTGGTCATGTCCGTGACGTCGAACCCGGCGGCCTTCGCGGTGAGCACCGCCATCTTGCCGAGGATGATCTGCTCGGTGAAGTTCTTGGACGTCACGGTGACCTCGCGGTCCCCGGCGCCGTCGATCGCCGCGATGGTCGCGGGACGCACCTCCGGCACTGCGGAGGTGGACGGCGCCAGGCCGCACCCGGACAGCCCCAGGAGCAGCGCCGCGCCGGCGGGCAGCCATGCCGCCTTCCAGGCTCGGCGGGAGGTGCCGCGGTGCCGCGGCTTCGATGCTGAGGCGGAGCTCATGCGGTCACAGCCCCTTCGGTCGGGCGACTTCTTCGAAAACGCGCGCCACCCAGTCCACGGTCAGCGCGAGCAGCGCCACCAGGAGGGACCCGGTGATCAGCACGCGGTTCAGGGCCAGGTTCACCCCGGTGGTGATGAGCAGGCCGAGTCCGCCGCCGTCGATGAACGTGCCGAGGGTGGCGGTGCCGACCAGCAGCACCAGCGCGGTGCGGATCCCGGCGAGCATGACCGGAACCGCCAGGGGCAGCTCCACCTTGAGCAGCACCGCCGCATTGGACATGCCCATGCCCCGGGCGGCCTCGATGACCCGCGGGTCCACGGCGTCCAGGCCCACCATGGTGTTGCGCAGCACCGGCAGCAGCGCGTAGAAGATCAGCGCGAGCACCGTGGCCTTGAAGCCGAAGCCCAGCCAGAAGGCCAGCAGCACGACGATGCCCACGGGCGGGGCGGCCTGGCCCATGTTCGCCACCGCCAGGACGGGGGTGTTCAGCTTCCGGAAGGGCCGGCGGGTCAGCAGGATCCCCAGGGGGATCGCGATCACGAGCACCACGACGGCGGAGACCACCGTGAGCTCCAGGTGCTGCCAGGTCAGATCCCACAGGTTCGCGGGGGCCAGGGTGACCTGCTCGGTCTTGGACAGGTCCGCGTTGAGCAGCCAGATGACGATGCCGATGAGGAAGGCGGCGATGACCAGCGGCTGCGCGATGAGCCCCTTCCAGGAGCGCCGGTCCGTGCTCTGAACGGTCTCGGTGTCGCGGCTCACCGCGCCTCACCTCCCGCGTTCCACGGCTCCCCGCCGCCGGACGGGGCGGGATCCGAGGCCGCGGCATCCGCGTCCGCCGCGGCAGGACCCTCATCGGTCTCCTGTCCCGGCAGCCGGGAGATCTCCCCGGTGTTGTTGCCCACCGGGGCGCGCTCGGCCGGGTCGAAGCGGCGCAGCTCCCGGATGGAGTTCATGACGGTCTCCACGGTGATCACCCCGCGGAAGCGGCCGCGCGGGCCCTCCACCAGGGCCGCGCCGGTGGAGGCGACGAGCATGGTGTCCAGAGCGTCGTTGAGGGTGGAGCGCAGGGAGACCAGCGGCAGGTTCTCGTCCCGCTCGACGGGCAGGGAGGAGAGGCGCCGCAGCTGCTCGCGGGAGAGCCAGGCCAGGGGCCGCTCGCGTTCGTCGAGCACGACGGCGTGGTTCTGCCGGCCCTTCTCCACCAGGTCCAGCAGCTGCACCGCGCTGTCCCCGGCGCGTCCGGTGATCGCCTCGAGCAGGTCCACGTCCTCCACGCGGGCCAGGCCCAGCTGCTTCAGCCCGGCGCCGGAGCCGATGAAGTTCTCCACGAACTCGCTGGCGGGTTCGGCGAGGATCCGCTCGGGGGTGTCGTACTGGACGATCTGCGCGCCTTCGTCGAACACGGCGATCCAGTCCCCGAGCTTGACCGCCTCATCGAAGTCGTGGGTCACGCACACGATGGTCTTCTGCAGCTCGTTCTGGATGTTGATCAGCTCGTCCTGCAGACGCTGACGGGTGATGGGGTCCACGGCGCCGAAGGGCTCGTCCATGAGCAGCACGGGCGGGTCGGCGGCCAGGGCGCGGGCGACGCCCACGCGCTGCTGCTGCCCGCCGGACAGCTCCCGGGGGTAGCGGTCCCGGTAGGTGTCCGGGTCCAGGGAGACCAGGTCCAGCAGCTCGTCCACCCGCTCGGCGATGCGCCGCTTGTCCCACCCGAGCATCTTGGGTACCAGGCCGATGTTCTTGGCCACGGTCATGTGCGGCAGGAGCCCGCCGGCCTGGATGACGTAGCCGATCTGGCGGCGCAGCCTGTCCCCGTTCATGCGGGTGACGTCCTGCCCGTCGATGACCAGACGCCCCTCGGTGGGTTCGATGAGCCGGTTGATCATCTTCAGGGTGGTGGTCTTCCCGCACCCGGAGGGTCCGACGAACATGACGGTCTGCCCGGCGGGGATCTCCAGGGTCAGGTGGTCCACGGCGGCCTTGCCGGAGCCGTAGCGCTTGGTCACGTTCTCGATGAGGATCTGCGCGCCCTTCTGCCGGGTCTGGGACCCGGTGTCCTTCCGGGCGGCGTCGGGCGTGGCGGTGGTGGTGTGCTCAGACACGGATACCCCTTGAGGTGGTCAGGCGGCCGATGAGGACGAGGATGAGATCGAGGATCAGGGCGAGGATCATCACGGCGATGACGCCGGTGACGACGGACTCCAGGGAGTTGGCACCGCCCAGCCGGGACAGGCCGGAGAAGATGTAGGTGCCGAGCCCGGGTCCGAGGACGTAGGCGGCGACGGCGGCGATGCCCATGGTCATCTGCGCGGAGACCCGCATCCCGGCGAGGATCACGGGCCAGGCCAGGGGCAGCTCCACACGCAGGAAGGCGGCGGTCCGGCCCATCCCGATGCCGCGGGCGGCCTCCACGGTGGCCCGGTCCACCCCCGCCAGCCCGACCACTGCGTTGCGCAGGATGGGCAAGACGGCGTAGAAGGTGATGACCACGACGGCGGGCAGGACGCCGAAGCTCAGGGGGATCACGAGCAGGCCGATGAGGGCGAAGGAGGGGATGGTCAGGCCGACGGCGGTGACGTTGTTGGCCAGGGAGGTCAGGCTGCGGCGTCGGTAGCACAGCGCGGCCAGGGCGACGGCGATGACCGTGGCGAGCAGGAGGCATTGGACCACCAGGCTCAGGTGCTGCCAGCTGGCGAACAGGATCTGCCCCCACCGTTCGCGGACGAAGTCGATCATGGGATCCTCGGGTGATGACGGGTACGTGGGGCGGCGCACGCCGTCCCGGGGTCACCTTCCAGAGTAATCAGCTTGCTGATAAAGACAACTCCGACCCGCCGTGTGACACTCAGGCGTCGACGGCGGGCCGGAGGCATCTGCGCCGGTCAGGGACCGAATCGGCGGAGATCTACGACCCGGAGGAGGCGGAGGCGCTGGGCTCGAGGCGCTCCGCCGCGGGGCCCCACGGGGTGTAACCGGTGAGGTCCTCCGAGGAGTCTCCGTACGCATCGGCGGCGAAGGACCAGTCATCGTCCTGCCAGGTCAGCGGCAGAGCGAAGGAGATCTCGTGGTGGGCGCCCTGCGCCTCCATGCTGTACGCCACGCTGATGACGGCCCGATCCTCCGAGTAGGACTCGACCTTGTATCCGGCCACCTTCATGCTCTCGATGATCTGCTTCGTCTCGGTTCCCCGGTAGGTGTCCTCCAGCCTCTGGAAGTCCTCGGTGATCTTGTCCCGGTCGGCGCCGGTGGCGTGCTCCTGCGTGAGCTTGTTCACCTCGTCGGCGTCGAAGCTCATGATCACGGAGATGAAGTCGGCGCTGGCCACGAGCGCGCCCTCCGGGGAGTGGCGGTAGCAGGTGCCGATGCCGTCCTTCTCCTCGGCGGGTCCGAGGTCCTCGGACTTCGGCGTGGAGGGGCGCCCATCGTGCTCCACCCACTCCACCTCCGGGGCGGAGTCGATGGTCGTGGCCTCGGAGGCCTCCTGCTGGCAGATCGGCTTGTCCTCGGTGGGCGAGGCCGAGGCGTCGGCGTCGGTGGAGCCTCCGGCGCCGCAGCCGCTCAGCGCGAGCATGCCGATCGCCGCCAGACCCGCGGTCCTCATGAGGTGCTTGTCCATGTCGGTCCCCCTCGGGATCGGCCCGCGTGGCGTGAGCCGGGCGGTATCGAGTGATGATGCTCACCATCCTAGGTGAAGCGGGGCGCCGATGCTCCGCGGCTCCTCGCCGGCGGGAGCCGCGAGCCGCCGACCTCAGGCGATCAGCCGGGCCAGGATCTCCCGGGCGGGAGCCGATCGCACCCAGCCCACCCCGGTTCCGGCCCACAGGTTCACGGCCTCCGGATCGCCCGCGCGGCGGGCGGCCGCGCGCAGCGGGGCGGTCAGATCGTTCACCTCGGGGTACCCCGTGATCTCGTGGTCGGCCAGCTCCCGGGTGAAGCGGTTGGCCAGGGCCCGGGCGGGTCGCCCGGAGAAGGCGCGGGTCACCGCGGTCTCCGGGGGCCGGCCCGCCGCGGCGTCCGCGGCGGCGCGCAGCAGAGCATCCCGGTGCACGGGGCCGGTCCCGGCCTCGGCGGCGGCGGCGAACAGGGTGCCGATCTGCGTGGCCGCCGCCCCGGCCTCCAGGGCGGCGCGCACGTGCTCGGCGGTGCCGATGCCGCCGGCCCCGATCAGCGGCAGGTCCGTCACGCGGCGCACGGCGCGCAGCAGCTCCGGCAGCTCCTCCTGCCCCAGCGGCGCGTCGGCGGCCAGGGTTCCCCGGTGGCCCCCGGCGCGGTGGCACTGCACGATCAGCGCGTCGGGCTCCAGCGCCGCGGCGCGCCCGGCCTCCGCGGCGCTGGTGACGGTCAGCGCGGTCCAGGTGCCGACGCCGCGCAGGCGGGCGAGGACCTCGGGGCCCGGAAGGCCGAAGGTGAAGCTCACCGCGGGCACCGGGTCCGCCAGCAGCAGCTCCAGCTTGGCCTGCCAGCGGTCATCGGAGTATCCGGGCAGCTCGGCGGGGGCCTGCACCCGCCAGCGGGTGCGCCAGGGCTGCAGGACGCGGGAGTATTCCGCCAGCTGGGCGGGATCGGTCCGGTGCCGCTCCGGGACGAACAGGTTCACGCCGAAGGGCGCCTCGGTGAGCCCGCGCAGGGTGCGGATCCGCTCGGCCAGGGCCTCGGGTGCGAGGTATCCGGCCGCGAGGAATCCCAGGCCCCCGGCGTCGGACACGGCCGCGGCCAACTCAGGGGTGGAGGGGCCGCCGGCCATGGGGGCCTGGATGATGGGGTGGGGCAGTCCGGCGAGGTCGAGCATGTCCCCGAGTCTAGATCGTCGAGGGTTCCGGGGCGGAGCTGGCGCAGCGGCGGCCTGGGTGCTCGGTCCGGAGCAGGACGGCGACGCCGAACAGCCCCAGCAGTGCAGGAACGGCGAGCACCAGGAGGATCCGGTCTGCCCCGGACAGGGCGGCGGAGCCCAGAGCGACGGCCGCGACCCCGGCGGCGCTGCCCATCTGCCGGGCCGCGTTGAACACCCCCTGACCGCGCCCGCGTACCGCCTCGGGCACGTCGGAGACGGAGACGGCCGTCAGCAGCACGGCCGCCACGTCGTTGCCGAACCCGCACAGCGCGCAGCCGAGCAGCACGAGTCCGGAGAGGCCGAGGCGGCAGCCGGCGCCCACCGCCGTCAGACCGGCCAGGAGCAGCAGCAGCCCGGTGGCCGCCCGGCGGGGTCGGGGCCAGGAGGTCAGCACGCGGGCGGCCGCCAGGGAGCCCGCGATCGCGGCGAGCGCCTCCAGGGCGTACCCCTGGACGATGACCCGCTGCGCGTCGGGCAGAAGGTCCCGGATCACGAAGGGCACGATCATGAACTGCCCGTAGAAGGCGGCGTTGAGGAACAGCGCGCACGCGGTGACGCGGCGGAACCGGCCGTGGTCGAACAGGGACAGCACGGGCCGTCCGCGCCGGCGGTCCAGGCGCAGACCCAGCCCCACGAGGATCGCGGCCGCGACCGCCAGCAGGAGGGGCAGGGCGATCGGCTGCTCGGGCAGCAGCTGCGCGGCGGCGATGCCCGCTCCCAGTCCGAGGGAGAGCACGGCGGCCGCCGTTCCGACCCCGTCCCGGTCGGCCCTCGGATCGCGGCTGGTCGCGCCGGGGAACGCGGCGGTGGGCGGGATGGCCACGAGCAGCACCAGGGCCGTCGCGCAGACGGGGAGGTTCATCCAGAACACACTGGGCCACCCCCAGCGGGCGGCGAGCGCACCGGCCAGCACGGGACCGGCCGCGGCGGCCACCCCGGAGATCGCCGACCAGATGCCCAGCACCGCCGCGAGGCGCCGCTCGGCGTACAGCCCCGCGATGAGGGACAGGGATGCGGGCACCATGGCCGCGGCCCCGACGCTCTGGACCACTCGCGCCAGGATCAGGGCGAAGGCCCCCGGGGCCGCGGCGCACAGTGCGGAGCCGATGCCGAAGATCACCAGCCCCAGCAGATGGGTCCGCCCCGGGCCGATCCGATCCGCGAGGGCGCCGCAGGGCATGAGCAGCACCGCGAAGCCCAGCAGGTAGGCCGCGGCGATCCACATCCCGGCGGAGCTCCCGTCGCCCAGGTCCGCGACGATGCCCGGCAGGATCGCGGCCACTGCCGTCGTATCCAGCAGCACCACCGTGAATCCCAGGCAGGCGCCGAGGAATCCCAGGTGGCGGCGCATCAGCGGGCGAACTCCGCGCAGGCTCTGGTCTGCTCGGTGAGGCTGTTCACCATCCGGTAGAGCTCCTGGGTCGCCCAGGGCCCCACGCCGCCGATGACACCGAGCATGTGCCGCCTCCCCAGGATCCATTCGCTGGGCTATACGCTACACGGCTGTCGTCTCGCACACACCAGGTCGGCCGCGGCCGCCAGACCCGTCAGGGCGGTCAGCGCGAAGCCGACGCCGCAGACCCCGGACCAGCCCCACCGGTCCCACGCCCACACCCCGGCCGCCGAGCCGACGGCGGCGCCGACGAAGTACACGGTCATGTACACCGAATTCAGCCGGGCGCGGGCCGAGGGCTCCAGCGCGTAGACGGCGTTCATCGACAGGATGTGGATCAGCTGCAGTCCGCCGTCCGCCACGGCCATCCCGACGCAGAACCACACCACGCTGCCCCCGCCGAGGACGAAGGCACCCCACCCGGCCGCCAGCAGCGCCACCCCCACCCCGGTGCCGCGCTGGACGAGACCGCGGTCCGTGAGGCGCCCGGCCCACTGGGAGGTCAGGGTCCCGGCCAGCCCCGTGAGGCTGATCAGGCCGATCGCCGCCGGGCCCAGCCCGAAGCCGGGGCCGGACAGCAGCAGCGCGGTGGTCGCGAAGACCGCGGAGATCGAGGCGAAGGAGAACCCGGAGGCCAGGGACCGGGTGCTCAGCCGCGGATGGGTGCGCAGCAGCCGGGCCATGGAGGCGAACAGCCCGAGGTAGGTGGGCGGGTCCTGCGGACGCGAGGGCGGCAGCGTGCGCCACAGACCCAGGGCCACCAGGACCATCAGCAGCGCGGCGACCCGGTACACGAGGGTCCACCCGCCCAGCTCGGCGAGCAGGCCGGCCACCGCGCGCGCCACCAGGATCCCTGCCAGCAGGCCGCTCATCACGGTCCCGACGGCGCGCCCCTCCCGCCCGGGCGGGGCCAGCAGCGCCGCGTAGGGCACGAGGACCTGTGCGGCCACGGAGAACAGCCCGGCCGCCCCCACCCCGAGCAGGAACACCCCGAAGACGGGGGCGAACCCCGCGGCCAGCTGCCCGGCCGCGGTGAGCAGGATGAGCCCGACGGTCAGCCGACGCCGCTCCAGCAGATCGCCCAGCGGGGTGATCAGCAGCAGGCCGACGGCGTACGCCACCTGGGCGACGGTCACGGAGCCGGCCGCCGCCGCCTCGGACACGCCGAGGGTCTGGGCGATGCGGTCCAGCAGGGGCTGGTTGAAGTAGTTCCCGCCCGCGCACAGTCCCGTGGCCAGGCACATCAGGAGCAGCAGGGTCCGGGTCAGCCGTGGGGCGCCCTCGACGGGGCTGCCGGGGGCGGGGTTCGCAGCGGGCACCGTCACATCCTACGGCGGGACCCGCCGCACCGGATGGGGCCCGGGACCGACGTCGGGATCAGGATTGCTCGACCCAGGTTCGCTGGGTCACCGAATCCCACTTGATGGTGTAGCCGCCGGAGAAGCGCTGGTGCATCTCCCGGCCCACGCGGTACTCGTTGGTCACGGGGTAGCCGTAGCCGCGCTCGTAGCCGGCCCGGGACCAGGTCGCGCCGATGCCGCCGTACTCCTTGATGTAGTGCGTGCCGGTGCTGGAGCTCCACATGACCTTGGTGTACCGCCCGTCCTTGACGAAGCGCTGGTAGCGGCCGCCGTCCGCGGCGGGGGCCTCGGCCATCACGGGGGTGCCGAAGCCCGCGGTCCCGCCGAAGTTCCGCCAGGTCACCCCGATCGCCCCGTACGGACTGTAGGCGGCCGCGGCCTGGGGCTGCACCTGGGCCGCCGGGACGGTGACCGCACCGCCGGCCACGGTGGTGGTCGCATCCGCGGGGGCGCCGCCGTTGGCATAGCCGTAGAGGTTCACGGTGCCCAGCAGCCGCCACGGCTGGCCGGTGCGCTGCAGGGAGCCGTCCGCGTAGGTCAGGGCGATGCCGATGACCTCGGCCTTGGGGCTGGTGATCGCGGCGTTGTGGGCGGCGGAGGTCTTCCACCACGCCAGCAGCTGGTTGACGTCGCTCTGATAGGACAGGGCGATGACCTCGTTGACGTGGGTCCAGCGCCCGGCCCGGGAATCCGTCATGAACTGGTCGGTGTGGTAGAAGCTCTCGTCGCGCACCTGGGCATCCGAGTGGGCCTGTTCGATGTTCGTGAGGGTCTGGGAGTACCGGACCGGTTTCAGGCCGAGGGAGCGGCGGTAGGAGTTGATGGAGTCCAGCAGCTTCTGCTGGTCCGCGGCGCGCTGGGCGGCGGAGACCTGCACGATGTCGGACTGCGCGGCCTGGGCGACCGGCGCGTCGGCGAGCTGCCCGGTGGCGAAGGTCCCGGCCGCCAGCGCGGTGACCAGGGCCGCGGCGGTCAGCGGGCGGGTCCCGAGCGGGCGGCGGCCCCGGTGGGCCCGGGGACCGCGGCGGGTGCTGTGCTGGGGGACGTACCGACCGGCGCGGGAGGATGCGGTGGTGCTGTTCACTCGAAGGCTCCTGGGTGAGGTGACGGGATCTCCCGCACCCTCGGCTGTGATGCCGGAGACTCGCGGGCACCATGGAGTCTATAGAGGAAACGTCACGAATCTGACCGTCCAGACCAGAATGTTCACCGTTCCGTGATATTCGAACACGCGCCTTCCCCGGCGCGACCTGCGCGGTCGCTCCGCAGATGGTTGCATCCGGCGGGCTCCGGGGCGGAAATTCTCAGCTGATCTTCGAAGACCGCGTCCCTCAAACACGGCGCACGTCGCGGGATCGGCACCGGATCGCCGCTGGACCGGCGCACCATCACCGGCCGGCGGCCTCGCGCTCCAGGTCCTCCTCCAGCAGCGCGTGGACGTCGTAGCCGCCGTGATCCGCTCCCGGCACGGTCTGGAAGCGCGCGCGGGTGAACCCGGCGTCCCGATACTGCCGCCACCCGGCGCGTCCGGCCGTGGTCCCGGACCAGCCCTGCGGATCGTCCTGGGCCGGCACATCCTCGGTGCCCTCGTGCCAGGTCAGGGCCATGCCCTTCACGGCGGCGCTCGGGGCGGTCGGGAAGCCGTCGCCTTCGCCCCCGCCGACGATCGTCGCCCCGCCGCCGCGGATCCACCCGGAGTCCCGGGCCAGCGCCTCGTCCGTGATGAAGTCGGCCCCGCCGGAGTATCCGGTCAGCCACAAGCGGGAGGCGTCCAGGTGCTCGGTGCGAAGCAGGTGCCGGGCCAGGGCCCGGAACCACGCGCCGTCGTCGCGCTGCCGCAGCCACCAGGTGATCTGATCATCTGGGTTCTCCGCCTCCTCGGCCTCCGGGGAGAGCACCGGGACCAGCACCAGGTTGCGGCGGTTGACCTCCGCGGCCATCGCGCGGATCTGCGCCCCGTACGGGTTCCAGAACCAGGCGTCCTCCCCGGTGCTGTCCCCATCGAAGAAGAAGGCGACCCCCACGGGGCGGGAGCGGTCCACCCCGCCGTCGAGCACGTGGTACCGGCTGGTGCGCTGCCCGTCGGAGAAGTCCTGGAAGTACCGTCCCTGCGCGTCGTCCTGGGCGCGGGGCCGCACCACGGCCGCGACCAGGATCAGCGCCGCCGCGAGGAGCAGGACGCCGACCGTGCGCAGCATCCGCCGCCCGCGCACCGCACCCATATCCCGAGACCGCCTACCGAGCGTCCCGGCTCCGACGGGCCGCCGGACGCTGCGGGACCACCGGGTTCAGGCCGGTGTATCCCTCCCGCTGCGCGGCGATCTCCAGGACCCGTCCGCGCACGGCGAACCAGCCGAGGATCAGCAGGGGGATCAGCAGCAGGGCCGCGCCGAGGGTCCAGGTGCCCACCGGGTAGTCCCGGGCGATGAGCACCACCACCCCGGCGAGGAACGCCAGAACCAGCCAGTCCGTGAAGGGCGCACCGGGCATCCGGTAGCCGGGGATCCGGTACCGGCCGGCGCGGGTCAGGCTCCGGAAGCGCAGATGGCAGGCGATGATCGCGACCCACGTGGACATGATGCCGATCGAGGCGAAGTTCAGCACGATCTCGAAGGCCTGGGCCGGCACCAGGAAGTTCAGCACCACCCCCACCATCGCCACGGCGGCGGTGAGCACGATCCCGCCCCACGGCACCCCGGAGCGGGTCAGGTGCCGGGCGAAGCGCGGAGCGGAGCCGGCCATCGCCATCGAATGCATGATCCGTCCCGTGGAGTACAGGCCCGCGTTCAGGGAGGACAGGGCGGCGGTGATGACCACCAGCTGCATGATCGGACCGGCGGCGTCCACGCCGATGCTGGAGAAGAACGTGACGAACGGGGATTCATCCGCGGAGTAGGCGGTGTAGGGCAGCAGCAGGCACAGCAGCAGCACCGAGCCGACGTAGAACACCGCGATGCGCAGGATCACCGTGTTGATGGCCTTGGGGATGATCCGCTCGGCGTCGCGGGTCTCCCCGGAGGTGGTGCCCACCAGCTCGATGCCGGCGTAGGCGAAGACCACGCCCTGGGTGATCAGCAGCGCGGGCAGCACCCCGCGGGGGAACAGCCCGCCGTGGTCGGTGATCAGGCTCAGTCCCGAGGGCTGGTCGTTGGGGGTGCCGGTGAAGACCATGATCACCCCGACCACCAGGAAGATCACCAGGGCCGCGACCTTGATGAGCGCGAACCAGAACTCCATCTCCCCGAAGACCTTCACGGAGATGAGATTGGCGGCCACCACGACGGCGACCACCGCGAAGGCCGTGACGCCCTGCGGGATCGCGGCGACGGCCTCGGAGTAGCGGCCGAACCAGGCGACGTAGATGGCGATGGCGGTGGAGTCCACGATCGCGGTGGTGGACCAGAACAGCCAGTACATCCACCCGGAGACGTAGGCGGCCTTCTCCCCGAACAGCTCCCGGGCGTAGGAGACGAAGGAGCCGGAGGAAGGCCGGTGCACCACCAGCTCGCCGAGGGCCCGCAGGATGAGATAGCCCATGAATCCGCACACCGCGTAGATCAGGGCCAGGGAGGGCCCGGCCTGCTCCAGGCGCCCGCCGGCCCCGAGGAACAGGCCGGTGCCGATGGCCCCGCCGATCGCGATCATCTGCAGCTGACGCGGGCCGAGGCCCTTCTGGAAGCCGCTCTGCTCCTCATGGAATCCTCCGGGGGCGGGGTCGGCGGTGGCCGTCGGGGAGCCGACGGGCTCCGGGGAGGCGGTGGATCCGGCCTCGTGCGCGGTGGGGTGGGTCATGTCGGTGCGGTCCGTCTCCAGGGGAAGCGCGGGACCGGCGGGCCCCGCGGAGCGGGACGAGCCGCGTCGGGCTGGCGCCGGCCGCGGCTCGTCCTCGGGTCGTGATGTCGTTCTGGGGTCGTAACTTACACCACGCGGCTGTGAGCTGGGGACCTAGCGGGGATCCTCATCCAGCAGCTCGGCCTGCGGGATGCGGGCCTGGGCGGCGTCCTCGATCTCCCGCAGCTCCGTCTCCCTGACCGCCTCCACGCTCGGCGGGATGGCGGCGATAGGGAAGACCCCCGTGATCCCGGCGCGCTCGGCGGCGATGTGCGCGACCCGTCCCCGCACCGCGAACCAGCCGATGAACAGCAGCGGCACCACGATCACGAGGAAGGACCCGAGGGTCAGGGTGACCACCGGGTAGTCCACGGCGATCAGCACGATCACCACGGCCAGGAAGACCAGGGTCAGCCAGTTGGTGTACGGGGCGAGGGGAGCCCGGTAGCTGGGTCGGGAGTACAGGCCCTTCCTGGTCAGGGAGACGAACTTCTGGTGGGACAGGCTGATCGTCGCCCACGCGGCGATCGTGCCCAGCGCGGAGAGGTTCAGCACGATCTCGAAGGCGTCCGAGGGCACGAAGTAGTTCAGCACGACCCCCAGCAGGGCCACGGCCGCGGTCAGCAGGATCCCGCCGAAGGGCACCCCGGACTTGGTCATCATCGCCGCGAACTTCGGCGCAGACCCGGCGTGGGACATCGAGTTCAGGATGCGCCCGGTGGAGTAGATCCCGGCATTGAGCGAGGACAGCGCCGCGGTGATGACCACCAGCTCCATGATGGGCCCGGCCGCGCCGACGCCGATGCTGGAGAAGAACGTGACGAACGGGGACTCGCCCTTCTTGAAGGCGGTGTAGGGCAGCAGCAGGCACAGCAGCAGCACCGAGCCGACGTAGAACACCGCGATGCGCAGGATCACCGTGTTGATGGCCTTGGGGATGATCCGCTCGGCGTCGCGGGTCTCCCCGGAGGTGGTGCCCACCAGCTCGATGCCGGCGTAGGCGAAGACCACGCCCTGCACGATCATCAGGGTGGCCATGCCTCCGGCGGGGAAGATGCCGCCGTGGTCGGACATGAGGTGGAATCCGGTCTCGGAGCCGGTGGGCGAGCCGAAGATGACGAAGCAGATGCCCGCAATCAGGAAGATCACCAGCGCGGCGACCTTGATCAGGGAGAACCAGAACTCCATCTCCACGAAGACCTTCACGGAGATCATGTTGGTCACGACCACCAGCACGACCACGGCCAGGGCCACCGCCCACTGCGGGATCGCCGCGACGAAGGCGCTGTACTGGCCGAACCAGTGCACGTAGATGGCGATGGCGGTGGAGTCCGCGATCGCGACCATCGCCCAGTTCATCCAGTACAGCCAGCCGGAGACGAACGCGGCCTTCTCCCCGTAGAACTCCCGGGCCTAGGAGACGAAGGAGCCAGAGGAGGGCCGGTGGCAGACCAGCTCCCCGAGGGAGCGCAGCATGAGGTACCCGAAGAAGCCGCACACGGCGTAGGCGATGAACAGGGACGGGCCGGCGGAGGCCAGGCGCCCGCCTGCGCCGAGGAACAGGCCGGTGCCGATGGCCCCGCCGATGGCGATCATCTGCAGCTGGCGCGGACCGAGGCCCTGGTGCAGCGCGTCGTCCTCAGGGGCGATGGTGGCTTCGGTTCCGTGGCGCAGCGCCTGCGGATCCTTGGGTGAGGCGGTCAGAGACATGGGTGGTGAGCCCTTCGAGCGGGGAGCTCCCCGAGGGTGCGCGCGGTGCGTCGTCGGCATGGGCGTCGGCGGGATCCGCACGCGGGGAGATCCGGGTGGAGAACCGTCGGACGCCGCGGCCGGTGGCCCCGGTGACGGGGCCGCGGTCCGCGGCGTCGTGAACGATGAGCAGAAGCATACGCACGCTTCGCATATCCTGTTGTTTCCATCACATGAAAAGACCGGGCGGCTATGCCCCCATCCGAAACATCACCGTCGCACGAGGGCATCTCCCCTAGTCAGAGCGTCGGCACTTGGGACTCTCCCAGTTCCGCATCAGCAAGATCCCAGTCCGGATGCTGAGATCCGCCCGCATCGAACCGCCACACGCGACGGCACCGTCCCTTCCGAACAGGCCGGAGCTTCGGAGGGGACGGTGCCGTCGCGGGGGCGGGGCGCAGGTCAGGGCAGCGTGGAGATGGTGCCCTGATCCTCGGTGCCGGGAGTCTGCACGATCACCGGATACGCCCCGGTGAACCCCTCGCGTTCGGCGGCCAGACGTCGCACGCGCCCGCGCACGGCGAACCAGCCGATGATCAGCACCGGGATCACCACGCCCATCGAGGCCAGCGTCCAGGTGCCCAGCGGGTAGTCCAGGGCCACCAGCACCAGAACCCCCACCAGGAAGAGCATGGTGAGCCAGTTGGTGTACGGCGCCAGAGGCGCGCGATAGGCGGGCCGACGCTGCTGACCGCGCCGGGCCTGGGCGACGAAGCGCTGGTGCGGCAGCATGATGGCCGCCCAGCCGACGATGATCCCGATCGCGGAGATGTTCAGGACGATGTTGAAGGCATCCTCCGGGACGTAGTAGTTCAGCACGACGCCGAGCCCGCCGACCAGCACGGTCAGCAGGATCCCCCCGAAGGGCACCCCGGAACGGGTCATCTTCCCGGTGAACTTGGGCGCGGAGCCGGCCATCGCCATCGAGTGCACGATCCGCCCGGTGGAGTACAGCCCGGCGTTGAGGGAGGACAGCGCGGCGGTGATGACCACCAGCTGCATGATCGGGCCGATGTAGTCCACCCCGATGCTGGAGAAGAAGGTCACGAACGGGGACTCGTCCGCGGAGTACGCGGTGTACGGCAGCAGCAGGCACAGCAGCAGCACCGAACCGACGTAGAACACGGCGATGCGCAGGATCACGGTGTTGATGGCCCGCGGGATCTGACGCTGGGGGTCCTTGGTCTCCCCCGCGGTGATCCCCACCAGCTCGATACCGGAGTAGGCGAAGACCACGCCCTGGGAGACCACCAGCGCGGCGAGGATCCCGTGCGGGAGCATCCCCCCGCTCTCGCGGATCAGATGGAAGCCGGTGGGCGCCCCCGTGGGGGTCCCGAAGATCACGAAGCACACCCCGACCACCAGGAAGATCACCAGCGCGGAGACCTTGATCAGGGCGAACCAGAACTCCATCTCCCCGAAGACCTTCACGGAGATCAGGTTGGTGATCATGACGATGATCAGCACGGCCCCGGCCAGCACCCACTGCGGCAGCTCGTCGATGAACGTGCTGTACTGCCCGAACCACTTGACGTAGATGGCCATCGCGGTGGCGTCCACGACCGTGGTGGAGGCCCAGGACAGCCAGTACATCCATCCCACGAAGTATGCGGCCTTCTCGCCGTAGAACTCCCGGGTGTAGGAGACGAAGGACCCGGAGGAGGGTCGGTGCACCACCAGCTCGCCGAGCTGACGCAGGATGAGGTAGCCGAAGAACCCGGCCACGGCGTAGAGGATGAACAGGGTGGGCCCGGCGTCGGCCAGGCCGCCGCCGGCCCCGAGGAACAGGCCGGTGCCGATCGAGCTGCCGATGGCGATCATGTGGATCTGCCGGGGCGTGAGGCCCTTGCTGTAGCCCTCCTGCTCCCGCGCGTGCAGCGCGTCGTCGCCGGTGAGGGGCTGGGAGGATCCGGGGGCGCCGGGATCCGCGGGGCTCGGGGACATGGACCTGCCGTTTCGACGAGGGGATGAGATGCCCCCACAGCATACTCGACGGGTGTGACGCGCACCGCCCGTGCGCAGACCTCGGATCTCGGGCCCGTGCGGGCCCCGCGATGCCGCCGGGGATGCGCCTCGGACTTGACCGGGACGGGGGGCCGTCCGAAGATTGAACGGTGTTCAAGACTTTCGATGACCTCGCCGATTCCGTCCTCGCCGGGACCCCCGCGGACCGGGAGGCGGCCCTGGCGGTGCTGGCCTCCGAGGACGACGTCCTGCTGGATCTCGTGGCCGCGGCCTCCCGGGTTCGCCGTCGCTACTTCGGCAACTCGGTCAAGGTCAACTACCTCGTCAACCTGAAATCCGGCCTGTGTCCCGAGGACTGCGGGTACTGCTCCCAGCGTCTCGGCTCGGATGCGGAGATCCTCAAGTACTCCTGGTTGCCCACCGACGAAGCCAAGCGCCAGGCCGAGTTCGGCCTGGCCGGCGGGGCCTCCCGGGTGTGCCTGGTGGCCTCCGGGCGCGGCCCGTCCAACCGCGACGTCGGGCGCGTGGCCGAGATGACCGAGGCCATCAAGGACGCCAACCCGGAGACCGAGGTCTGCGCGTGCCTGGGCATCCTCAAGGAGGGGCAGGCGGAGCGGCTGCGCCAGGCCGGGGTGGATGCGTACAACCACAACCTGAACACCGCACCCTCCCACTACGAGGAGATCTGCTCCTCGCACACCTTCCAGGACCGCGTGGACACCGTGGACTCCGCCCGCAGCGCGGGGCTGTCCCCCTGCTCGGGGCTGATCGTGGGCATGGGCGAGACCGACGAGCAGCTGGTGGAGGCCGTGGAGGCGCTGCGGCAGATCGACTCCGACTCCATTCCCGTGAACTTCCTGATCCCCTTCGACGGCACCCCCCTGGAGGGCACCTGGGAGCTGACCCCCCAGAAGTGCCTGCGCATCCTGTGCATGGTCCGGCTGATGTGCCCGGACCGGGAGCTGCGCATCGCCGGCGGCCGTGAGCTGCACCTGCGCTCCCTGCAGCCGCTGAGCCTGAATGTGGCCAACTCCCTGTTCCTCGGGGACTACCTGACCAGCGAGGGCCAGGCCGCCGAGGATGACCTGGACATGATCGTGGACGGCGGATTCCAGATCGTCGGCCAGGAGGATGCCAAGGCGCTGCGTGATCGGCTACGCGCGCACCGAGCCGCCCACCGCGAGGCCATGGGCGGGGCCGGCGCCGAGACCGGTGCGGGCCTGCCGCCGTGCGCCGGCGGCGGCGGAGGCTGCGGATCCCACGCGGCCCCGGAGGAGCAGCAGGTCCCGGTCGAGCAGCCGGTGCCCGCGGGTGTGGGCGCCGCACAGCCCGCCGAGGCCCCCGAGGCCGGCGTCGGCACCGTGCGCCACGGTCTGCGCGATGACGCCGGGCGCCCCCTGGTCCCGACCATCCGCCGTCGCGGCGCCGGCACGGACGCGCTGCCCAACTCGTGAGCGCGGGCGCCGATCCCGTGCCCCCCTCCCTCGCTGGCTCCGCCGGGCCCGCCGGCCGTACCGTGCTGGATCGGGACCGGGCCCTGCTGTGGCATCCCTACGGCTCCCTAGAGGCCGGGGCCCGGTACTCCGTGCACGGCGCCGAGGGGCCCTTCGTGGATCTGGTCGCCCCGGGGGCCGAGCGTCCCCAGCGGGTGCTGGACGGGATGAGCTCGTGGTGGTCCGTGGTGCACGGGTACCGGAACCCGGTGCTGGACGCGGCGCTGCGGGCGCAGATCGATCGGTTCTCGCACGTGATGTTCGGCGGGCTGACCCACGCTCCCGCCGTCGAGCTGGCGGAGCGGCTGGTGGAGGTGACCCCGCAGGGCCTGGACCACGTCTTCCTCGCGGACTCCGGCTCGGTGTCCGTGGAGGTGGCCCTGAAGCTCGCGGTGCAGTACCAGCGGGCCCGGGGCCGGGAGCGCGGACGCTTCCTGGCGCTGCGCGGGGCCTATCACGGGGATACGACGGGCGCGATGAGCGTGTGCGACCCGGTCGGCGGGATGCACGCCGACTTCGCCTCGCTGCTGGCCCCGCAGGTCTTCGCCCCGCAGCCCCCCGCACCCTCCGGTGATGCCGCGGTCGATGACGCCGCCTGCGCGGCGTGGGAGGCCGAGGTGTCCGAGCTGCTGGATCGGCACGGGGCGGAGCTGGCCGGGATCATCGTGGAGCCGGTATTCCAGGGCGCCGGGGCCATGCGGGCGTATCTGCCGCGGGCCCTGCGCTTCCTGCGCGAGGCCGCGGACCGGCTGGATGCGGTGTTCATCACCGATGAGATCGCGACGGGCTTCGGGCGCACCGGCACAGCCTTCGCCTGCGAGCAGGCCGGGATCGTCCCGGATGTGATGTGCGTGGGCAAGGCCCTGACCGGCGGGTACCTGACGCTGGCGGCCCTGCTGTGCTCCGGCCCGGTGGCCGAGGTCATCTCCCGCTCCTCCTATGCGGCCCTGATGCACGGACCCACCTTCATGGCCAATCCCCTGGCGTGCGCGGTGGCCGCAGCCTCCGTGGACCTGCTCTTCGGGCGCGTGGGCGGCGCGGAGGTCGCCGCCCCGGAGGGCGCCGCGCCGTCGAGCGCGTGGTACGAGGCCGTGCCGCGCTTGGAGGCCGGACTGCGCGCTGGCCTGGCCCCGGCGGCCTCCCTGGAGGGAGTGGCCGAGGTGGCCGTGACCGGGGGGATCGGCGTGGTGCGCACCCGGGGCCCGGTGGATGTGGATGTCTGCACCCGCATCGCGGCCGAGCACGGGGTGTGGCTGCGCCCGTTCCGCGACGCGATCTACACGATGCCGCCGTACCTGAGCACCGAGGAGGGCCTGGCCCGGATCACGGGGGCGATGGTCGCCGCGGCCGCCGCCCACGAGCCCGTCGAGGAGGACGCATGAGCACGACGTCGAGCGCCGACGCGCCGGCGGATGCGCAGGCGGGCGCCGTGGAGCGGACCGCCCCGGATGCGCTGGCCGACGCGCAGCCGGACGCCTTCCTGGACGCCGACGCGGTGCGTGCCGCCGCCGCGGACGGGCTGCTGTTCGTCACCGGCACGGACACCGGCGTCGGCAAGACCTACGCCACCGCGGCCCTGGCGGCCCTGCTGGCCGGGCAGGGTCTGGACGTGCACGTCCACAAACCGGCCCAGACCGGACTGATCGCACCGGATGATCCCGAGCGGGAGGCCCTGGAGGCGCGGTACTCGGATGTGGTGGTGCGCGGGGACGCGCAGATCGCCGGGGAGCTGGCCGGGGTCTCCTACTCCACGGGCTTCGCCCTGCGCCTGCCCCTGGCCCCGGCGGCCGCAGCAGAGGCCGCGGGGGTGCCGGTGCCCACCGCGGCGGAGCAGGCCGCCCGGATCCTGGGCCTGCGCGAGCGGCACGACGTCGTCCTGGTGGAGGGCGCCGGCGGGATCCTCGTGGATCTGGGCGGGCACACCCTGGCCGATATCGCCCGGGAGTGCGGCGCGGGCGGGCTGGTGGTGGTGTGCCGCCCGGGCCTGGGCACCCTGAACCACACGGATCTCACGGTGGAGGCCATCGCCGCACGCGGACTGCGCATGGCCGGGGTGGTGATCGGCGCGTGGGATGACCCGCCGCGGGCCGTGGATCTGTCCAACCGGGAGGCCCTGTCCGCCCGCCATCGCCTGCTGGGCGCGGTCCCCCGCGGCTGGCGCGCAGCCGCGGGCGCCCGCTGAACCCGCTGCACCCCGCCCGGTGACCCGGGGGCCGCGCTCTCCCGCGCCCGCGACCCGGCGCATCCGTTCCCGCCCGCCCGCGAGACGGCGCATCCGTTCCCGGAAATCCGGTTTTCGGGAACGGATGCGCCGTCTCGGTGGCGGGGTGGGCACCGCTGCGCCGCCTCGAGGTCGCGTCGGCGGGCCCGGGACGCCCGGGACGCCGGAGCGTCAGAGCAGGATCGAGCGCCCCTTTACTCCGGGACCACCCGCACCGCGCCCTTGTCGGCGCTGGTGACCATCGAGGCGTAGGCGCGCAGGGCCTTGGAGACCTGGCGCTCGCGCGGCTTGGTCGGCTTCCACGGCAGGCGCCCGCGCTCCTCGCGGCGTCGGGCCAGCTCCTCGTCGGAGACGTTGACCTGCAGCAGCCGCTGGGTCACGTCGATCTCGATCTCGTCCCCCGTGCGGATCAGCCCCACCGCGCCGCCGGAGGCCGCCTCCGGGGAGATGTGGCCGATGGAGATCCCGGAGGTCCCGCCGGAGAAGCGCCCGTCGGTGATCAGCGCGCATTCCTTCCCCAGCCCCAGGCCCTTCAGGTAGGAGGTGGGGTAGAGCATCTCCTGCATGCCCGGCCCGCCCTTGGGCCCCTCGTACTGGATGACGACGATGTCCCCGGGCTGCACGTGCTTGGAGAGGATCTCGAAGACCGCCTCGTCCTGGGATTCCACCACGAAGGCCTTGCCGATGAAGCGGAACAGGTACTCGTCGATCCCGGCGGTCTTGATGACCGCGCCGTCCTCGGCGATGTTGCCGTAGAGCACCGCCAGGCCGCCGTCCTTGGTGTAGGCGTGCTCCACGGACCGGATGCACCCGAACTCGGCGTCGGTGTCGTGGGATTCGAAGCGGTTGGCGGTGGAGAAGGCCTGGGTGGTGCGCACCCCGCCGGGGGCGGCCAGGTACAGCTCGCGGGCCCGCTCGGAGGCGGTGTCCCGGCGGATGTCCCACTCATCCAGCCAGGCCTCCACCGACTCCGCGTGCACGGTGTGCACGCCGTCGTGCTCCAGGAGCCCGGCCCGGTCCAGCTCGCCGAGGATCGCGGGGATGCCGCCGGCCCGGTGCACGTGCTCGATGTGGAACTGGGTGGAGTTCGGGGCGACCTTGCACAGGCAGGGCACGTGCCGGGAGATCTCGTCGATGTCCTTCAGGGTGAAGTCCACCTCGGCCTCCTGCGCTGCGGCGAGGATGTGCAGCACGGTGTTGGTGGACCCGCCCATCGCCACGTCCAGGGACATGGCGTTGCGGAAGGAGGACTTGGTGGCGACGTTGCGCGGCAGGACGGACTCGTCGTCCTGCTCGTAGTAGCGCTTGGCCAGCTCGACGACGGTGCGCCCGGCCTTCAGGAACAGCTCCTTGCGGGCGATCTGGGTGGCCAGGGTGGTGCCGTTGCCGGGCAGGGAGAGCCCGAGGGCCTCGGTCAGGCAGTTCATGGAGTTCGCGGTGAACATCCCGGAGCAGGAGCCGCAGGTGGGGCAGGCGTTCTCCTCGATCTGGGCCAGCTGCGCGTCGGAGACCTGCTCGTCCACGGCGTAGGCCATCGCGTCGACCAGGTCGATCCGGCGCTCCAGCACGCCCTCCACCGGCGCCCCGGATTCCATGGGCCCGCCGGAGACGAACACGACCGGGATGTTCAGACGCATCGCGGCCATGAGCATGCCGGGGGTGATCTTGTCGCAGTTGGAGATGCACACCAGGGCGTCGGCGCGGTGGGCGTTGACCATGTACTCCACGGAGTCGGCGATGACGTCGCGGGAGGGCAGGGAGTAGAGCATGCCGTCGTGGCCCATGGCGATGCCGTCGTCCACGGCGATGGTGTTGAACTCCTTGGCCACCCCGCCGGCTTCCTCCACCGCGGAGGCCACCAGCGCGCCCATGTTCTTCAGGTGCACGTGGCCGGGGACGAACTGGGTGAAGGAGTTGGCGATGGCGACGATCGGCTTGCCGAAGTCCTCCTTCTTCATGCCGGTGGCCCGCCACAGGGCGCGGGCTCCGGCCATGTTCCGACCGTGGG
This sequence comes from Rothia sp. BD8, assembly GCF_044878465.1. Taxonomy (NCBI): domain Bacteria; kingdom Bacillati; phylum Actinomycetota; class Actinomycetes; order Micrococcales; family Micrococcaceae; genus Rothia; species Rothia sp. BD8. The sequence goes on from NZ_JANJES010000004.1 coordinate 169,639, forward strand.
TGGATGTGCGGGAGCGCAGGGCGGGCATGGCTTCTCCTTGGCGTGGCTGATGCTCGTCCCAGGCTACTCCGGCACAAAGGTCATCCAGCATCCGGGACGGGGATCTCGGATGATGAGACAATGGAGAGGACAGAAAACGCGGACCCGCTCGTCTGCTCAGGCGTCCCTGTCGCGGAAGCGACCGGAGCGGCGCCCACGGGAGGCCCGCCGCACGGCGTCGTGAGTGTAGTCCACGGCATCTTGGCGTTCCGAGGACTCCCGGGCAGCGTCGGATTGCCCAGCGATACGCTCGGCGCGGGCCCCCTCAGCCTCAGCGGCGGCCTGATCGGTCAGCGAAAGGTGCCCGGAGGCGGGCCGCCTGGCCACCGTGGGGAAGAACCCGGTGACGCCCTCGCGTTCGGCGGCGATGGCGCGGATACGCCCACGGCAGATGTACCAGCCGATGGCCATGCACGGCAGCACGAGAACCATCGCCCCGAGGGTCCAGGTTCCCTGCGGGTAGTCCAGACCGATCAGAGCCAGCACTCCCACCAGGAAAACCAGGATCACCCAGTCCGTGAACGGAGCTCCGGGCATCCGGTATCCGGGTCTCCGGTACACCCCCTGGCGAACCAGGGAGACGAATTTCAGGTGCGACAAAGCGATCGTCGCCCACCCGGCGACGATGCCCACCGAAGCCAGATTCAGCACGATCTCGAAGGCCTGAGCCGGAACCACCGCGTTGAGCACCACCCCGAGCAATGTCACCGCCGCAGTCATGACGATGCCGCCCCAAGGCACCCCGCCGCGGGTCAGGCTGCGGGCGAAGCGCGGCCCGGAGCCTGCCACGGCCATCGAGTGCATGATGCGCCCGGTGGAGTACATGCCGGCGTTCAGGGAGGACAGAGCGGCGGTGATCACCACCAGCTCCATGATGGGCCCGGCCGCGTCCACGCCGATGCTGGAGAAGAACGTGACGAAGGGGGAGACGCCGTTCTGGTATGCGGTGTATGGGAGCAGCAGGATCAGCAGCAGAATGGAGCCGATGTAGAACACCACGATCCGCAGGATCACCGTGTTGATCGCTTTGGGAATCACCTGCTGGGCATTCCGGGTCTCCCCGGAGGTGGTGCCCACCAGCTCGATGGAAGAGTACGCAAAGACCACGCCCTGGATCAGCAGCAGGGCCGGAGCGATGCCCTCGGGGAACCAGCCACCGTGGTCCGCGATGACCTGGAATCCGGTGGGCGAACCGGTGGGAGTCCCGAAGATCACGAAGACGACGCCGAGAACCAGGAAGATCAGCAGGGCCAGGACCTTGATCAGCGAGAACCAGAACTCCATCTCCCCGAAGACTTTCACCGAGATGAGGTTCATGGACACCACGATCACCACCACGGCCAGCGCGAAGACCCACTGCGGAATACCCGCGATGACGGTGCTGTACTGCCCGAACCACTTGACGTACAGGGCGATGGCGGTGGTGTCCACGATGGAGGTCATGGCCCAGTGGATCCAGTACCACCAGCCGGCGACGAAGGCCGCCTTCTCCCCATAGAACTCCCGGGCGTAGGAGACGAAGGAGCCAGAGGAGGGCCGGTGCACCACGAGCTCCCCCAGGGCCCGCAGGATCAGATAGGCGATGATCCCGCACAGCGCGAAGTCGAACAGCAGAGAGGGCCCGGCCTTGGCCAAGCGCCCTCCGGCCCCGAGAAACAGTCCGGTGCCGATGGCCCCGCCGATCGCGATCATCTGCAGCTGGCGCGGCCCGAGACCCTTGCGGAACCCAGCCTGCTCCTCCTCGAAGACATTCTCGTCTGGGCCTCTCCGTGCCATCGACGCGCCGTTCTCAGACAGGTCTCGGCTCATGACGGAGCTCTCCTTTCGTGTTCTGCGTTTCCTCGTTCTCCGGCCCCGTCAATCCCGCGTGTGCGCGGCGGGGCGGTCGGCGACGATCGGGTACAGGCCGGTCACGCCCTCGCGTTCGGCGGCGATGGCGCGCACCCGCCCGCGCACGGCGAACCAGCCGACGATCAGCGCGGGGATGATCACCACGATCAGCAGTCCGAGGGTCCAGCTGCCCACCGGGTAGTCGAAGCCGATCAGCACGATCACCCCGGCCAGGAACACCAGGATCACCCAGTCCGTGAACGGCGCGCCCCAGGCGCGGTAGCCGGGCCTGCGGTAGCGGCCCTGCTTGGCCAGGAACACGAACTTCAGGTGGGCCAGGGCGATGGTCGCCCACGCCCCGATGATCCCGAAGGAGGCGATGTTCAGCACGATCTCGAAGGCCTGCTCCGGGACGACGAAGTTCAGCACCACCCCGATCAGCGCGACGGCGGAGGTCATGAGGATCCCGCCGTAGGGGACGCCGTGGCTGTTCATCCGCTGCGCGAACTTCGGGGCGGAGCCGGCCATGGACATCGAGTGCAGGATGCGCCCGGTGGAGTACAGCCCCGCGTTCAGCGAGGACATGGCCGCGGTGATGACCACCAGCTCCATGATGGGCCCGGCCGCGTTCACCCCGATGCTGGAGAAGAACGTGACGAACGGGGACTCGCCCTCCTTGTAGGAGGAGTACGGCAGCAGCAGGGCCAGCAGCAGCACGGAGCCGACGTAGAACACCAGCACCCGCAGGATCACGGTGTTGATGGCCTTGGGGATGACCTTCTGGGGGTCCTTGGTCTCCCCGGAGGTGGTGCCGACCAGCTCGATCGCCGCGTAGGCGAAGACCACGCCCTGCATGATCACCAGGGCCGGCAGCAGGCCGTTGGGGAACCAGCCGCCGTGCTCGCTGATCAGGGAGAAGCCGGTCGGGCTGCCGTTGGGGGACCCGAAGATCACGAAGCAGACGCCCACCACCAGGAAGGTCAGCAGCGCCACGACCTTGATCAGGGCGAACCAGAACTCCATCTCCCCGAAGATCTTCACGGAGATGAGGTTGGCGCTGACCACCAGGACGATGACCACCAGCGCGATCAGCCCCTGGGGCACGGCGTCGAGCCAGTGGAAGTACTGCCCGAACCACTTGACGTAGAGGGCGATCGCGGTGGAGTCCACGATCGAGGTGGTGGCCCAGTTGATCCAGTACATCCACCCGGAGATGTAGGCGGCGCGCTCCCCGTAGAACTCACGGGCGTAGGAGACGAAGGAGCCGGAGGAGGGCCGGTGCACCACGAGCTCGCCGATGGCCCGCAGGATCAGATAGGCGATGAAGCCGCAGACGAGGTAGTCCAGGGCCAACCCGGGGCCGGCGGAGGCCAGGCGCCCGCCGGCGCCGAGGAACAGGCCGGTGCCGATGGCCCCGCCGATCGCGATCATCTGCAGCTGGCGCGGTCCGAGGTGCTGCTGGAAGCCGGCCTGCTCGTGGCCGAAGGCGTCCTCGGGATCCGCGGTGGACGGGACGGCGGGGCCGGAGCCGGCCGATGAGACCGGAGGCTGGTGGGTCACGGGGACCTCCTGGAAGAAGAGGACGGGCCCCGCCTGCCGCCGACGGCGGACCGAGTCCCGCCACAGGAACATATCGCCTCAGCATAGATCTCCCCGGTGTTGGGCGTGTAACACAGGCGCGCGCACGTCACATCGGGTCCACCGGCGTCGAAATCTGGTGGCCGGTGAGCCGACCCGGCACGCTGGAGGGGACCGCCGCACCCGTCGAAAGGACCCGCCATGCTGCGCAGCACGGACCGCATCCGCACCACCCACGTCGGCTCCCTCCCCCGCAACGAGGAGCTGCACCGCGCCAACGCCGAGCGCCGCGCCGGCTCCCTGAGCGAGGAGGACTTCGCCCCGATCCTCACCCGGGCGGTGGATGAGGTGGTGGCCCGGCAGCGGGAGGTCGGCATCGACACCGTCAACGACGGCGAGTACGGCCACGCCAGCAACGGCGCGGTGGACTACGGCTCCTGGTGGCACTACTCCTTCGCCCGCACCGCGGGGCTGTCCGTGGATGTGCAGGACCCCGAGCAGGTCCCGCAGCGCTCCGAACCCGGGAACCTGCGGTACACGACCTTCGAGGACCGCCGGGACTGGACCCGCTTCCGGGACTTCTACGCCACCGAGATCGACACCGGCAACGACCCGGACACCCAGTTCCCGGTGGCCGTGGACGAGCTGCGCTACATCGGCCAGGACGCGGTGGCCGCCGACATCGCCAACGTCCAGTCCGCAGCCCAGCGCCACGGGGCCGACGAGGCGTACATCGCGGCGCTGTCCCCCGGCTCCGCGGCGCGGGTGGGCAACGTCTTCTACTCCACGGACGAGGGCCACATCCGCGCGTGGGCCGAGGTGCTGCACGAGGAGTACAAGGCCATCACCGACGCCGGGCTGATCGTGCAGATCGACGACCCCGGGCTGGCCGAGGGGTGGGACCAGATCAACCCGGAGCCCTCCGTGCAGGACTACCTGACGTTCCAGCAGATCCGGGTGGACGCGCTGAACAGCGCCCTGGAGGGCATCCCCGCCGAGCAGGTCCGCTTCCACCTGTGCTGGGGCTCCTGGCACGGCCCGCACACCACGGACCTGGAGTTCAAGGACATCGTCGGGCTGATGCTGGAGATCCAGGCCGGGGCGTACACCTTCGAGGCCGCCAACGCCCGCCACGCCCACGAGTGGACGGTGTGGGAGGACGTGGAGCTGCCGACGGGCAAGCTGATCATCCCGGGCTGCGTCTCCCACTCCACCAACGTGGTGGAGCACCCGGAGCTGGTGGCGCAGCGGATCGAGCGCTTCGCCGGACTCGTCGGGAAGGAGAACGTCATCGCCTCCACCGACTGCGGGCTGGGCGGGCGGATCCACCCGGACATCGCCTGGGCCAAGCTGGCCGCCCTGACCGAGGGCGCCCGGATCGCCTCGCAGCGCCTGTACTGAGCGCCGCGGCGCCGCACCGACGTCGAGCCGTCATCCGCGTGAGCTCTGAGGGCCGCAGAGCCCACGCGGATGACGGCTCGGCCTCATCGTGCCCGTTCGCGCCCGCGCTGTCCGGACAAGTCAGACATGAGACGGGTCGAATGCTCCGGGGGATGACGCCCCGCTACACTGGGCGCACGCAGTGCGGCGCGGAAATCCCGCGCCGCAATCCCTCCCCTCAACGAAGAGGACCATCGTCATGGCATCTGAGACAGACTCGCCGCGCGAGGAGCTGCTGGCTCCCGTCGGCGGCACGATCATCGGCATCGCGGACGTCCCCGACCCCGTCTTCTCCGGGAAGATGGTCGGCGACGGCTTCGGCGTGTCCGAACCGTCCACGGGTGATGTGCTCGCCCCGGTCAGCGGCACGGTGACCATGGCCGCGGACACCGGGCACGCCCTGGGCTTCAAGACCGACTCCGGCTTGGAGGTGCTCGTGCACCTCGGGGTGGACACCGTGGAGCTGGAGGGCCGGCCCTTCGCCATGGAGGTCTCCAAAGGCGATGCCGTCCAGGCCGGTCAGCGGATCGGCCGCATGGACGTGGAGGCCATCACCGAGGCCGGCAAGGACCCGACGGCGATCGTCGTCATGCCCAACACCGCCAAGAAGGTCGAGTCCGTGCAGGTGCGCGCAGGCCACACCGAGGCTGGTCAGCCCGCCGCCGACGTCGCGCTGAAGGAGCCGGGGACCGAGACGGGCGCGGTGCCCGCCGGTGACCCCGAGCCGGGGCACGCCCGCCAGCCGCAGGTTGAGAACACCGCGGCGCCGGCCGACGCGACCGAGGCCGAATCCGAGGAGCGCCCCGGGGATCTGACCGGCTACGACGCGCTGGCCTGGGACATCCTCGACAACATCGGCGGCAAGGCCAACGTCCGCTCCGTGACCCACTGCATCACCCGCGTCCGGTTCTACCTGAAGGACCAGGGCAAGGCCGACGACGAGGTGGTCGCGGACCTGGACGGCGTGATCGACGTCGTGCGGGCCGGCGGGCAGTACCAGGTGGTCATCGGCCCGGCCGTGGAGGACGTCTACGACGCCGTCGTCAAGCAGCTGGGCACGGACAAGGCCGCCGCCAGCGAGCAGGACGCCGCGGAGGAGGCCGAGCGCCCGGACACCGCGTGGGGCTGGGTCAAGTACGGCTTCAGCTCCCTGATCGGGGTGATCACCGGGTCCATGATCCCGGTGATCGGGCTGCTGGCGGCGGCCGGCATCCTCAAGGGGATCCTCTCCCTGCTCACCCAGTTCGATGTGGTGGATGAGTCCTCCCAGACCTTCACCATCATCTCCGCGATGGGAGACGCGGTCTTCTACTTCCTGCCGATCTTCGTGGGCTTCACCGCCGCGCGACGGCTGGGCTCGGACCCGATCATCGTCTCCATCGTCGGCGGGGTGCTGGCGTATCCGACCCTGGTGGAGATGGCCGCGGGTGAAGGGCAGCGCTCGCTGCTGGGGATGTCGCTGAACGCCGAGTTCTTCGGCCTGCCCTTCCACATGGCCTCCTACAGCTACTCGATCTTCCCGATGATCGTGGCCGCCTGGTTCGCCTCGATCGTGGAACCGTGGCTGAAGAAGATCATCCCCACCGTGCTGCGCATGATCTTCGTGCCGCTGTTCGAGGTGGTGATCGTGTCCCTGGCCGTCATGGTGGTCCTTGGCCCCGCCGTCATGTTCGTCTCGGAGGGCATCGCCAGCGCCCTGATGTGGGTCTACGACATGTCCCCGACCATCTCCGGTCTGATCATCGGCGGGTTCTACCAGTGCTTGGTGATCTTCGGCCTGCACTGGGCGGTCATCCCGATCGTCACGGACCAGGTGTCGGGACCGGATGGCCAGTCCCCGATCAACGCGATCATCTCCGCGACCATGGTGGCTCAGGGCGGTGCCGTGCTGGCGGTGTTCGTCAAGTCCAAGCTGCCCAAGATCAAGGAGCTGGCCGGCCCGGCCGCGATCTCCGCGTTCTGCGGCATCACGGAGCCGGCCATGTACGGCGTGAACCTGAAGTACACCCGGGTGTTCGTCATGGCCTCGATCGGCGGTGCAGCGGGTGGTCTGCTGACCGGCATGTTCGGGGTGACCATGTACGCCTTCACCGGCTCCCTGGTCGGCTTCCCGTCCTTCATCACCCCCGGGGTCGGAGCGGACGGCAACTTGGTGGGCTACCTCATCGCGTCGGCGACGGCTCTGGTCGTCGCGTTCATCCTGACCTACTTCTTCGGGTTCCGGGATGCGGACGCGGACAAGGCGCGCGAGGTCAAGAAGGTCCGCCTGGGACGGCGGGACCCCGTCCAGAAGTGACCGACCGGGTCCCGTGCCCGGACCGATAGCCGACCCGGCAGCCGGGCCCGGTGCGCGGACCCGTTCCCGACGGCGGCACGCCGGTGCTTAGCATGCTCCCTGAGCCACTTTCCCTCCCGAAGGAGTCCCATGGAGCTGCTGCTGATCACCGGCGTGCTGCTGTTCGTCATCATCGCGGCCGCGGACGTGCTGGGCCCGCGGCTGGGGCTGGCGGCCCCGCTGCTGCTGGTGCTGGTCGGCGTCGGGCTGAGCCTGATCCCGGCGACCCACGGGGTGGAGGTGGACCCGGAGATCATCCTGCAGGGCATCCTGCCGCTACTGCTGTACGCCGCGGCGGTGTCCATGCCCACCATGAGCTTCCGCCGGGACTTCGGGGCGATCTCCGGGCTGTCCGTGGTCCTGGTGATCATCACCTCCCTGCTGCTGGGGCTGCTGTTCCAGTGGCTGATCCCGGACCTCGGGTTCGCGTGGGGCGTGGCCCTGGGCGCGATCGTGAGCCCCACCGACGCCGTGGCGACCTCGATCATCAAGGGCGGCCCGGTGCCCCGCCGCGTCGTCGTGCTGCTGGAGGGCGAGGGTCTGCTCAACGACGCCACGGCCCTGGTGATGCTGCGCACCGCGATCGTCGCCAGCGCCGCCGGGTTCTCCTTCTGGGGTGTGGTCGGCTCCCTCGCGTACTCGGTGACTCTGGCCGCGGTGGTCGGCTCCGTGGTGGGGGTGGCCAACCTTGCGGTGCGACGCCGGGTGGAGGATCCCACGGTCAACACGATCCTGTCCTTCACGGTGCCGTTCCTCGCCTCGATCCCCACGGAGGCGGCGGGTGCCTCCGGGCTGGTGGCCGCCGTCGTCGCCGGCCTGGTCACGGGGGTGCGCGCCCCGCGCCAGCTCAGCCCGCGCCACCGGCTCTCGGACCGGCAGAACTGGGAGAGCATCAACCTGATCGGGGAGGGTGCGGTGTTCCTGGCCATGGGCTTCCAGCTGGGCCCGATCCTGGAGGAGGTCTCCGAGGAGTCCGTGGGTCTGGGGGTGCTGGTGGGGATCGCCGCGGCCGCCCTGGCCGCTACCCTGCTGATCCGCGCGGCCTTCGTGGCGCCGCTGCTGTGGCAGCTGCGGCGCAAGGCCCTGCGTCGGGAGGCCATGCGCCCGCGGGCCGAGGCGATCCAGGGGCGGCTGGCGGATCCGCAGGCTCGGGAGGAGGCGGTGCGCCGCTTCCGAGAGCAGCAGGCCCAGGGAGGGGTGGCCCGGGCGCGGGCTCGGCACTACCGGAAGCGGTGGCTGGGCACCCGGCGAGGGGCACCGGATCTGGAGCGGTTCTCCGCCCGGCTGCGCCGGTTCATCGCGGACACGGACTACCTGACCAAGCGCCCCCTGAGTGCGGCCGACGGCGGGATCGTCGTGTGGGCGGGGATGCGCGGGGCCGTGACGGTCGCGGCCGCCCAGACCCTGCCGGAGGACACCCCGATGCGCTCGGTGCTGCTCTTCATCGCCTTCGCCGTGGCCGCCCTGTCCCTGGCGGTCCAGGGCGGCACCATCAAACCGCTGGCGGATCGCCTGTCCCGTCGCGGAGCGGACCCGGAGTCCGCGCAGGAGGACCGGGAGGAGCAGCGCCAGGAGCACCGGGCGGTGATGGCCCTGCTGCACGAGGCCGCCCGTGCCCCGGAGGGCGAGGCCGAGCCTTCCTCCCCGGCGGAGGCCAAGCGGGTGCGGCTGGCCTCGATCCGCCGGCAGCGCGCCGCTCTGCTGGACGCCCGCGACGAGGGCACCTATGACGCCGATGTGCTCGATGGTGCCCTGCAGGTCCTGGACGCGGATGAGATCTCGCTCCAGCTGCGCGGGGGCGCGGCCTTCTGACGGCCCCACCCCGATGACGGTGCGGCGAGCGCCGGGGGACGGTCACGGGATCGGCGGCGTGCCCGGCTTCGGCGGCGGAGGCGGGACCCCGGCCCGGGCGTTCTCAGCCGGGGCTCAGACCCGGCCGGTAGGGTCGGGGGGCCGCCCCCGTCGCCCGTTCAGGGCGCGATCCCCTCAGGAGGTTGACCCGCATGGCCCGCGTTCCCAGCAGCCGGTGGAGCGAGCTCGCCCGCGCCCTGCCGGAGGGGCCGCTGACCTACCATCCGCCGCGCGAGCACCACGGGCACTGGTCCGTCACGGATGCCGCCGGTCGGGAGGTGCTGTGCCCGCACACCCCGCCGACCCCGGAGGTGGTGGCCCTGCTGACCCGGGGCCTGGAGCTGATCCGCGAGGAGGCGGGAAGCACCCCGGAGCCTGCGGCACCCACTCCCCTGGATCTGGCCGGGAGCGGGCGCCCCGCGCTGGCGGCAGCGGAAGCCGGGGAGCGGGCCGGGAACCCGGTGTGGAATCTGCGCCCGCTGCGCAAGGTCACCAAGTTCCTGCGGCGTCAGGGCATGGCCTTCGGTGAGATCGTGGCGATCGTCGCGGACCCGGAGGGCACCGAGCCTGGCCGGGATGGTGCCACGATCTATGTGGCGCGCGGTCTGCGCGTGGTGGTGGGCTCGGACGGGGAGACGGTGCTGGCCGTGTACCCGGTGGGTGAGCCGGAGCGCACCGAGCCGCCGGTGAGCACGGGCCCGCCGATGCCGCGGGTGCCCGGGACCAAGGCGGACCGGCGGGTTCCGGTGCCCACGGATCGCACGGATTTCGTGGCGCTGCTGCGCTCCCGGGGCTTCGACGTCGTGGACGGCGGCAAGCACCAGCGGATCACGCACGAGGACCACCCGGGACTGGCGGTGACCCTCCCCTCCACGCCCTCGGATCACCGGTGGGCGCAGAACACGATCGCGGAGGTCAGGGCCGTGTTCGGCATCGACCTGCGCCAGCCGGCGCCCGGCCGCTAGAGACCGCTCACCGCTGCAGCAGCAGGGCCTCCCCCTGCCCACCCCCACCGCACAGGGAGACGGCGGTCTTCCCGGTGCCGCGCCGGGCCAGCTCCAGCGCCGCCGTGAGCACCAGGCGCGCCCCCGAGGCGCCGATGGGGTGGCCCAGGGCGATCGCCCCGCCGTGGATGTTCACCCGCTCCAGCTCCACCCCGAGGTCCCGCGCGGACTGCAGGGCGACGGAGGCGAAGGCCTCGTTGACCTCCCAGAAATCCAGGTCCGCCGCGTCCCATCCGGCGCGGGCCAGGGCGGCCGCCGTCGCCTGGGAGGGCTGGGAGTGCAGGGAGGCGTCCGGCCCCGCGGTCTGCCCCGCCGCCCCCACCATGCACAGCCACTCCAGCCCGTGCTCCTCGGCCCAGGCCCGAGAGGCCAGCACGACGGCGCCCGCCCCGTCGGACAGCGGCGAGGCGTTGCCCGCGGTGATCGTGCCGCCCTCCGCGAAAGCCGGGCGCAGCCGCCCCAGGGTCTGCGGGGTGGAATCCGGGCGGATGCCCTCATCCTCGGTCACCGTCACCGGCTCCCCGCGCCGCTGCGGCACCGGGATCGGCGCGATCTCCTCACCGAGGATCCCGTCCGCCTGCGCCCGCCCGGCCCGCTGGTGGGAGGCCGCGGCCACCTCGTCCTGCTCCTCACGCCCGATGCCGCGCTGGGCGTTGCCCTCCTCGGTGGACTCGCCCATGGGTCGCCCGTCCTCGGCGTCGGTGAGCCCGTCCCGGGCGACGGCGTCCTGCAGGCGCAGGTCCCCGTAGGTCCTCCCGGCGCGCACCCCGGCGGCCAGGTGCGGGGCGCCGGTCATGGACTCCTGCCCGCCGGCCACCACCACGTCGGCCTCGCCCAGTCGGATCAGCCGGGCGGCGTCCACGACGGCGGCCAGCCCGGACAGGCACACCTTGTTCAGGGTCATGGCGGGCACGGACCGGGAGATGCCCGCGGCCATCGCGGCCTGCTTGGCGGGGTTCTGCCCGGCCCCGGCCTGGATCACCTGCCCCATGAGCACCTGGTCCACCTGTGCAGGCTCGACGCCGGCCCGCTCCAGGGCGGCGCGGATCGCGTGCGCCCCCAGCCGCACCGCGCTCAGCGGGGCCAGCTGCCCCATGATCCGGCCCTGCGGGGTGCGGGCGCCGTGGAGGATGACGACGTCGGTTGGTGCGCTCACGGAGGGGACTCCTTCGTCTCGATGCTGCGGGGCGGTGGGTCGGGGGCGCGCACGGCGCATCCGGTCCGGACTCCGCTCCCCTGGAATTGCTCTGCGTCACACCCTACCGTCGGTACGCTCGGACAGTGAGGGGCGCGCACCGCCCGAGACCCGCCGACGACAAGGACTCCTCATGACCCGCATCCTGCTCGCCGTGGACAAGTTCAAGGGCACCGCGACCGCCGCCGAGGTGGCCGGGGCGCTGGCCCGCGGGCTGGCGGAACACCCGGGGGTGCAGACCGTCCAGGTCCCGGTGGCTGACGGCGGGGACGGCACCCTCGAGGTGTGCGAGGCCCTGGGCTGGCGCCTGCGCAGCGCGCGGGTCACCGGTCCGGACGGTGCCGCACTGCGGGCCCGTTTCGCGTGGGACGAGCCGCGGCGTCGGGCCGTGATCGAGGTGGCCGAGGCCTGCGGGATGCGGCTGCTGACCCGCGATGGCGAGCTGCCGGAGGACGCGGATGCGGAGGACGCGACGAGCCGGGGCGCGGGGCAGCTGGTGCTGGCGGCCCTGGATGCCGGGGCCGAGGAGGTGGTGCTGGGTCTGGGCGGCAGCGCCACCACGGACGCCGGGTTCGGGATGGCCCAGGCCCTGGGGGTCCGCTTCCTGGATGGGACCGGAGAACCGGTGGCGGATCCGCGGCGCCTGGCCGAGGTGGCCCGGGCGGATCTGAGCGGGCTGGATGCGCGGGTGCGGTCGGTGCGGTTCGTCGCGGCCTCGGACGTCACGAATCCGCTACTGGGACCCGACGGCGCGGCGGCCGTGTTCGGCCCGCAGAAGGGACTGGCCGCGGAGCGGATCGAGCCGCGGGACGCGGCCCTGGGGCGCGTCGCGGCCGCCGTGGAGGAAGCCGCGGGGACGGCCGACGTCGCGGACCGGCCCGGAGCCGGGGCCGCCGGGGGTCTGGGCTTCATGACCCTGGCGCTGCTGGGCGCCCGCTACGCCTCCGGGATGCAGACGTTCCTGGACCTGGCCGGCGTCGACGACCTGCTGGAGGGCACCGACCTGGTGGTCACCGGGGAGGGGAAGCTGGATGAGCAGACCCTGCGCGGCAAAGCTCCGGCGGGGGTGGCCGAGCGCGCCGCGGAGCGCGGCATCCCGGTGGTCGCGGTGTGCGGGCAGAACACCTTGCCCCCGAGCACCCGGCACCCGTTCCAGCGGATCCTCGCGATGACCGACGTCGAGCCGGACGTGCGGTCCTGCCTGCGGAATCCCCTGCCGGTGCTGGAGCGCCTGGCCCGCGAGCGTCTGCTGGCCTGATCCGCCGCGCAGACGGCGCGATCCCCGGGCGGCGCGGTGAGCGTGCCCGGGGATCGCGAGGCGGCGGTGTGCGGCCCTGAGGGGCTCGGTCGCCTACTTGGCGTGCTCCTCGACCTCGTCCAGCACCCCGTTGGCCGCGGTGATGCCGGCGTTGAGGTAGAACTCGTCGTCATCGACCTGGAAGGCGTGGTCGCTCTTCACCGCTTCCAGACCGGACCACAGCGTCTCCTTCGTCAGGTCCGAGGCGTCCCCTCCCTGCACCCCGTAGAAGAGGTAGTCTCCGTCGGCCTGGTCCAGCTGCTCGGCGCTGATCTCCTGGCTGGTCTTGTCGAAGCGCTGGGTCTCCGGGCGGCTCAGGCCGGCGTCCTCGGCGATGGAGCCGACGAAGCTGGACACGCCCCAGATGCGGATGCGGTCCGGCTGGTAGCGCAGGAAGGAGATGGTCTTGTCCGAGCCCACCTGCTCGCCGACCTTCTTGGCCCGCTCGGCGTACTCCGCCAGCTTCTGCTCCCCCTCCTGCTGCTTGCCCAGGGCGGAGGCCACCAGCAGGTAGTCCTGCTTCCAGTTCACCCCGGTGCCCTCGGTGACGACGGTGGGCGCGATCCCGGACAGGGACTCGTATGCGGAGTCATCCTTGAGGGTGTTGTTCACCAGGATGAGATCCGGCTTGAGGTTGGCGATCTTCTCGATGTTCGAGGAGGTGCGCGAGCCCACGGATTCGATCTTCCCCAGCGCTTCGGCATCATCGGCGTAGGCCTCGGTCAGGTACTCGGGCACGGCATCGGCGTTCTTGGCGGAGGTGGTGCCCACGGGCACGACGCCGAGGTCCAGCACGTCATCCATCTGGCCGGTGGAGATGACCACCACCTTCTTCGGCGCGGCGTCGATGGTCACGTCACCGCGGAAACCCTTGACGGTGCGCGGGAACTCGCCGTCCTTCGCGGTGCTGCCCATCCCGCTGGGCAGGGCGCTGGGGGCGGGGGCGACCGAGGCGGAGGCGCTCGAGGACTCGGAGGCCGAGGAGTCGGCGGAGGATCCGTCGCCGGAGCAGCCGGCCAGTGCCAGGGCGCCGGCGGCCAGGAGGGCCAGGGGTGCGAGCAGGGGGCGTTTCTGAGACGTCATGCCCCTGAGGTTACCCTTAGTCACGATGAAGTCACCCCATCTCACCTCGGCGGACACTGCGATCCGCGCCACGAGAGGGGCACCGGACCCCTCCTCCGGGCGCCGTCGGGGCGGGTCCGGGCGCCTGCTCCTGGTGGTCCTGGCGTCGGCGGCGGCCCTGTTCGCGCTGTTCGTCCTGAGCCTCGCCCTCGGCTCCCGCACCATCCCCTTCTCCCACACGCTCGCCGCCCTCCTCCACCCGGATGGCGGCGCGGAAGCGCTGGTGATCTGGCACCTGCGGATGCCCCGGGCCCTGGCCGCCGTCGTGGTCGGGGTGGGGCTGAGCGCGGCGGGGCTGGTGATGCAGGCCCTGACGCGCAACCCCCTGGCCGAACCGGGGATCCTGGGGGTCAACGCCGGGGCATCGGCGGCCATGGTCCTCGGGGTCGTGCTGGCCGGCGCGCACGACGCCGCGGGGTACGCCTGGTGGGCGCTGGCCGGTGCCGCCGCGGCCGCCGCGGTGGTGTTCCTGCTGGGCCGCGGCGGGACCGGCCCGGCCTCTTCATCCGGGACCGCCACCGGGGGCTCCTCGCGCCTGCGCATCGTCCTGGCCGGCACGGCCCTGGGCGCCTCGCTCGGCTCCGTCACCGGCATCATCACGATGGTCGATTCCGCGGCCTTCGACGCCCACCGCTTCTGGGTGGTCGGGTCTCTGGCCGGACGGGATATGGCGACGGTCGAGGCCACCGCACCCTTCGTCCTGGTGGGAGCGGTGATGACGCTGATCCTGTGCGGTCCGCTGAACGTGCTGCTGCTCGGCGAGGACTCCGCCGCCGCGCTCGGGGTTCGGGTGGGTCCGGTGCGCGTGCTGGCTCTGGCGGCCATCACCCTGCTGGCCGGGGGCTCCACCGCCCTGGCCGGTCCGGTGGCCTTCGTCGGACTGGTCGTCCCGCATGTGCTGCGCCTCCTCCTGGGACCGGATCTGCGTCGCCTGATGCCTCTGGCCCTGGTGGCCGGCCCCTGCCTGGTGCTCGCCTCGGACATCATCGGGCGGGTCGTGGCCGCGCCCGCAGAGATCGCCGTCGGGGTGGTCACCGCGTTCCTGGGGGCGCCGACCCTCCTGTGGCTCGTCGTGAGGGGACGCTCATGAGCCGCGGCATGTGGCAGCGTGCGGCCACCGCGGTCGCCGTGATCGGCATCCTGCTCACGGCCGCCGCCACGCTGGTGTTCGGCACCTACGACATCACCCTCGATCGGGTCTGGCAGACCCTGACCGGCGGCGGCTCCCCCATGGACCGCCAGATCATCCTGGAGCAGCGCCTGCCCCGCCTGTTGGCCGCCCTCGTGGTCGGCGCCGGATTGGGGGCCGCGGGAGCGGTGTTCCAGACCCTCTCCAGGAATCCCCTGGGCAGCCCGGACATCCTGGGGTTCACCACCGGTTCGGCGACGGGCGCCCTCATCGTGTCCCTGGTGCTCCCGGGGATGCGCTCCGGGGAGGCAGGCGCCGAGGCCGGCGGTCTCGGCATCGGCGTCGGCGCCGTGCTCGGCGGATTCCTCACCGCCGCCGTCGTCCTGCTGCTGGCCCGCCGCGAAGCCTCCGTGGGCTCCCGGCTGATCCTGGCCGGTATCGCCATCGCCGCTCTGCTGTCCTCCGTCAACGACTACCTGCTGACCAGCGCGGATCTGGAGGAGGCGGAGAGCGCCAAGACCTGGCTGTACGGCTCCCTGAACGCGCTGCGCTGGCCGGACCTGACCGGGTCGGGACCGGCGATCCTGCTCCTGCTATTCGCGCTGCTGCTGGGACGGCGGCAGCTGCGGATGCTGGAGCTCGGGGAGGACATGGCCGGGGGTCTGGGCGTCCCGGTGCGCCGCACCTCCCGGGTGCTGATGATGCTGGCCGTGGGGATCACCGCGGCGGCCATCGCCGTGGCCGGTCCCATCGGCTTCCTGGCGCTGGCGGCGCCGCAGCTGGCGCACCGCTGGTGGCGCACCGCCGGCCTGACGGTGGGCACCTCCGCCCTGCTCGGCGCGGGGATCCTCGCGGTGGCGGACTTCCTCGCCGCCCGGCTGCTCTCCCCCTTCGAGATCCCCGTGGGGCTGGTGACCGGGGCCCTGGGCGGGGTGTACCTGCTCTGGCTGCTGCACCGCGAACGCGAGCGCCTCTGAGCCCCACGGGGCGGCAGGTCAGCCGGCTGCTACAGCCAGTCCTTCTTCTTGAACACGCCCCACAGCACGGTGCACACGGCCACCATGAGCCCGAGCGCCCCGTAGTAGCCCCAGCTCAGGTCCAGCTCCGGCATGTGCTGGAAGTTCATCCCGTAGATCCCGGCGATGATGGTCGGGGCGATGAGGATCGCGGCCCACGCGGACATCTTCTTCATCGCGTCGTTCTGGTCCTGCGCCACCAGGGTGGCCTCCACGGTCAGGGCGTTCTGCAGGGCGGCGCGCAGCCCGTCCAGGTGGTCGGTGGCGCGGATCGCGTGGTCCTTCACGTCCCGGAAACGGGGAAGGAGGGTCTCGGGGGTGCCGTACTTCTGCGCCCCGCGCATCAGCAGCTCCATCATGTAGTTCAGCGGTCGGGTGGCCCGCTGGAACTTGACCACCTCGTTGAACAGCTCGTAGATGCGCTGCGAGGACTTCTCGTCACCGGAGAACAGGTTCTCCTCGATCTCGTCGAGGTCCTCGTCCAGCTCCACCAGGATCGGCTCGTATTCGTCCACGACGGCGTCGAGCAGCTGGTAGAGGAAGCACTGCGGATTCGCGGCCTCCTCCCCGGAGCGGCGCAGGGCGCGGCGCACCTGGTGCACGGCCCGGTGCCGGTCCCGCTTGCCGCGGGTGATGGCCAGGAAGTGGTCCGAGCCCACGAACAGGTGGGTCTCGCTGACCTCCAGCTTCTCCGCCCGGTCCCGGTAGGCCACCGGGTGCAGCACGAGGAACAGGGTCTCCCCGTAGCGCTCCAGCTTGGGCCGCTGGTGGCCCTCCATCGTGTCCTCCACCGCGAGTTCGTGGAGGTTGAGCACGCGGGCGGCCTCGTAGATCTCCTGTTCGTCCGGGTGGTCCAGGACCATCGTCAGGCACCCGCCGTCCTGCTCACCCCAGACGCGGAAGGCCTCGTCGGAGTCCTCGACCTCCCGGACCCGGCCCTCCCGCCCGACGACGGCGGCGTACGCGAGCGTCATCGGCCGCCTCAGTCCTCGATCAGGTCGCGCACGACGATGGTGTTCTCCCGGTCCGGGCCCACCCCGATCGCGGAGATGCGGCAGCCGGACAGCTCCTCCAGGGCCTCCACGTAGCAACGGGCGTTGGCGGGCAGATCCTCCAGGGTCTTGGCCCCGGAGATGTCCTCGGTCCAGCCGTCGAAGTGCTCGTAGATGGGGGTGGCGTGGTGGAAGTCGGTCTGGGTCATCGGCATCTCGTCGTGGCGCACGCCGTCCACGTCGTAGGCCACGCACACGGGGATCTGCTCGATGCCGGTGAGCACGTCCAGCTTGGTCAGGAACAGGTCCGTGAACCCGTTGATGCGGGCGGCCTGCCGGGCCAGCACGGCGTCGTACCAGCCGCAGCGGCGGGGGCGCCCGGTGTTCACGCCGTACTCCCCGCCGGTCTTCTGCAGGTAGGTGCCCCACTGGTCGAACAGCTCGGTGGGGAAGGGTCCGGCGCCCACGCGGGTGGTGTAGGCCTTCTGGATGCCGATGACCCGGTCGATGCGGGTGGGCCCCACTCCGGAGCCCACGCAGGCGCCGCCGGCGGTGGGGTTGGAGGAGGTCACGAAGGGGTAGGTGCCGTGGTCCACGTCCAGGAAGGTGGCCTGCCCGCCCTCCATCAGCAGGGTCCTGCCCTCGTCCAGGGCCTGGTTGAGCAGGAGGGTGGAGTCCACGATCATCGGCTTGAGCCGCTCGGCGTAGGAGAGGAAGTGCTGCACGATCTCCTCGGCCTCCACGTGGCGGCGGTTGTAGACCTTCACCAGCAGCTGGTTCTTCTGCCGCAGGGAGCCCTCCACCTTCTGGCGCAGGATGGACTCGTCCATGATGTCCTGCACGCGGATGCCCAGCCGACCCACCTTGTCCATGTAGGCCGGGCCGATGCCGCGCCCGGTGGTGCCGATGGCGCGCTTGCCGAGGAAGCGCTCGGTGACCTTGTCCATGGTCTGGTGGAAGGGGGCGACCAGGTGGGCGTTGGCGGAGATCCGCAGCCGGGAGGTGTCCGCACCGCGGGCTTCCAGCCCGTCGATCTCCGCGAACAGGGCCTCCGGGTTGACCACGACGCCGTTGCCGATCACGGGGGTGGCGTTGGGGCTGAGGATCCCGGCCGGCAGCAGCTTCAGCTCGAACTTCTCGCCGCCGACCACCACGGTGTGTCCGGCGTTGTTGCCGCCGTTGGGCTTGACGACGTAGTCCACGCGCCCGCCGAGCAGGTCCGTGGCCTTGCCTTTGCCTTCGTCGCCCCACTGGGCGCCCACGATGATGATTGCTGGCATGTCGAGAGAAGCTCTTCCTGGTCGGGGTGAGGCGCCCGGGCCTGCGCGGGCGCCGTCGTCGGGACGACGGCGAGCGGGCGCCGCCTCCCAGGATACCCGGTGCGCCCAGCGTGGGCGCCGGTTAGCCTGGTGTGCATGAGCTTCCTCGATGCCGAGCCGCGGGCCGCCGAGTCCATCCACCTCGTCTCCTGGGCCGGGTGGCCCAACTTCGGGGACGAGCTGATCGCCGCCCGGTGGCTGCGCTTCCTGGCCGAACACCGCCCGGAGGCGGAGGTGTGGCTGGACGTGCGCCACCCCGGCACGGTCTCCTCCCTGCTGCGCGGCCTGCACCCGCGGCTGCACGTCACGGACACCCTGTTCCGCGCCCTGGACGTCGCCGAGCACACCGCGGACCGCACCGTCGCGGACCTGGTGACGCACCTGGGCTCCCCGCACTTCGACTCCGGCCTGCTGGACCTGCGCGAAGCCGGCACCCTGCATCTGCTGGGCGGCGGCTACGTCAACGGGTACTGGCCCCGCAACGACGGGCTCGTGGAGGGGATGCGCGCCGCCGCCGAGATCTCCGGAGCGAAGCTGGTGGCCACCGGCCAGGGCATGATGCCGCTCGGAGCGGAGCTGTTCGAGGGCTTCGACCACGTGGGGGTGCGCGACCGGCCCAGCGCCCGCGCCCTGGGCATCGAGCGGGGCTACGACGACGCCTACCTTCTCGAGGATCCCCCGGCCCCCGCGCTGGACGGGGCTGAGCCGCGGGAGCTGTGGGTGTGCGTGCAGAGCGACGCCCTGGATCCCGACGCCTTCGAGCGGCTCATCGCCTGGACCCGCGAGCAGATCCGGGCCCTGGGCTTCCCCCGGGAGCGGGTGCGCTACGTCGAGGCCATCCCCGGGGACGACTACGCCGGCTACGAGCGGCTGAAGGATCTCATCGCCGAGGACGGCTTCCTGCCGTTCACCGCCTTCTGGCGGGACGGCTTCGACTTCGGTCCGCACCAGGTGTGGCTGAGCACCCGCTTCCACCACCACCTGGTGGGGGCCCTGCACGGGGCGCGCGGGATCGCCCTGAACGGGCACGGCGGCTACTACGACGTCAAGCACGAGTCCCTCCGGGACCTGGGCACCCGCTGGCTGCTCAGCGACGGCGACCCGTCCCGCCTGCACCGCATGGAGGAGCTGCGCCGCCCGGCGGACTTCTCCGCGATCTGCGCGGCCAAGGTCCAGGAGGCCCGCTCGATCTACCGCTGAGCCTGCGCGCACCCGAACGCCCGAACGCCCGCGGCAGCGGCCCGGAGCCGGCGGCGGCTTCAGCCCTCTCGAGCCTTCCGGGAATGCGACGAGACCGGCCCGCCCGCCCGAACCCCCTGATCGGGGGCCGGACGGACGGGCCGGTCTCGCGCGGTGCGGGCCTCAGCGGTTGCCCAGCACCTCGTGGTCGTAGCGGTAGAGGAAGGCCGCCATCTGACCGCGCTCCACGGAGGCGGAGGGACGGAACGTGCCGTCGTTCCAGCCCTTGGCGATCTTCTGGTCATTCATCCACGCCACCTGCCGGTAGAACACGTAGTTGGTGCTCACGTCCTTGAACGGGGACTTGGCCGGCGGGGTGTAGGCCGGGGATCCGGCCATCCGGTACATGAACGCCGCCATCTGACCCCGCTCCACCGAGGCGGAGGGACGGAACGTGCCGTCGGGCCACCCCGTGGTGATGCCCTGCGAGGCCAGCCAGCCGATCTCCTTGTAGAAGACGTAGTTGGTGCTCACGTCCTTGAACGGGGACTTGCTCGGCGGGGTGTAGGCCGGGGACCCGGCCATCCGGTACAGGAAGGCCGCCATCTGTCCGCGCTCCACCGGGGCGGAGGGACGGTAGGTGCCGTCCGGCCATCCGGTGGTGATCTTCTTGGTCGCCAGCCAGGCGATCTCGTTGTAGAAGGGGTAGGAGGTCGGCACATCCTTGAAGCGCGGGTTCTCCACGACCTCGGTCTTCCCGCTCTTCACGGTCAGCACCTGGGCGCGTCCGCCATCCTCGCCCTGCTTGATCCCGGAGAGATCCCCGGTGCCGTTGTGCAGGTGCAGGAACAGGGCCTGGGCGTCCTCCGCGGAGCCGCGGGTGACGCTCAGGGTGCCCGGCTCATCGCTGAGCAGCACGGAGTTGATCCTCTTCGAGGAGTCGAAGGCGACCTTCGGCTGGTTGGGCTTGAAGGTGATCGCGTCCGTGGAGTCGATCGCGTCGCTCTGAGCGTAGGAGAAGGTGGACACGGCGTAGCTGATCGACAGATCCTTCTGCGCCGGGTCCAGCCCCATCTTCGTCAGGTCCACCGGCAGCACGATGGCGTTGGTGTCCATGGTGTTGGTGTCCGTGTCACCCCAGGAGCCGTTCAGCGGCTGCTGATCCGTGTACACGATGTTGCCCGCGCCGTCGCGCTGCAGGCTGTTGCCGACCACGCGGACCAGCCCGACCAGCGGGTAGTCCAGGCCGGTGGCCCGGGTGGTCACGACCACCCAGTCCGGGCGGCCGTTGCCGTCGGTGTCCAGCAGCACCTGGAACTCGCTGCTCGGCATCACCGAGACGAGGTTGCCCCAGGTGGAGATGCCGATGGCGAGCTTGCCGTCCTTCACCGCCGTGCCCACGTACTGCAGGTCCAGGGCCTGAGTGGACGGGGCCGGCAGGGAGGTGGACTGCAGCCGCGGGGAGCTCGCGCCGAGCTCGAAGGCGCCCAGGGCGGAGCGGTAGCCGCCCTGGTTCAGGGCCGTCCCGGCCAGGCTGACCTGGGTCTGGGCGGTCTTGGCGTCCTTGAACTCGATGGCGTTGGCGTCCACCTTCATGTCCGAGACCGGCTTCGGGGCGATCTGCAGCGGCAGCCGCAGGTCCTGGCCGTTCTCGGAGAGCACCAGCCGGCCGGAGAGGCTGCCGATGTACTGGCGGGCCTTGCCCAGCTGGATCTTGGCCTGGGCCGGGTCCTGGGTCTTGACCAGGGCCTTCGGGTCCACGGTGGCCGTCACGGTGATGGTGGCCTTCCCGCCGGAGCCCACCGAGACGGTGGGATCGTAGGAGAAGGAGACCCCGGGCATCTGTGTGGTCCCGGCGAAGGAGACCACGTAGGTGTGGGCCCGGTTGCCGATGTTGTCCACGGTGATCTTCCGGGTGAACCTCTGCACGTCGCCGTTGGTCTTGGCCTCGGTGACGCCGAAGCTCTGGCTGACGATGTCCGGGCGATCCGCGTTGTAGACGATGACGTCTTGGTTCACGGCCCGCACCGCATCCACCCGGCCGGACCCGACCCGCTCCACGGACTCCGTGGCGCCGTTGGCGTTCTTGACGTCGTGGGTCGCGGTGTTCATGATCGCGGCCTTGACGTTCTGCGGGGTGTAGTTCCGGTGCTTCTGCCAGACCAGAGCCGCCACCCCGGAGGTGTGCGGGGTGGCCATGGAGGTTCCGGTCATCACCTCGATGCCGTTGCCCGAGCCCACGCCCGCGGAGGCGATCGAGGTGCCGGGGGCGGCGACGTCGGGCTTGGTGTACCCGGCCGAGCCGTGCTCGCCGCGGGAGGTGGAGGCGTTGGAGTAGTCCTGGGAACCGCTGTCCACCCGGCCGGCGCCGATCATGCCCGGGCCGACCTTGATGCGCAGGGTCCCGGCCTTCGCCGCGGCGTCCACCTTGTCCGCGGAGGCCTTGTCCAGGCGGATGCCCGGGATCCCGGAGTTGCCGGCGATCCCGGCGTCCTCGACCGTGACGTCGCTGGTCAGCACCACGCCCTTGGCCCCGGCGTTCTGGGCGTTGTCGAAGCGGACCTTGGAGCCGCAGGGGTACTGCCCCGTGGCGTCATCGGCCCAGTCCAGGTACACCCACTTGCCGGCGAAGTCCTGCCCGGTGAAGGGCTGGCAGCCGTACTTGTTGGCCTCGGGCACGGTGGTCACGGTGCCCTCCAGCTGCTCCGGCTTGGCGGCCGTGTAGTCGAAGGACTGGCTGTAGGAGCCGGTCACATCGCCCTTCACATCCTCCGGGGCCAGGACCTCGGCCTGGTCCACGGCCACGGTGGAGCCGATGGAGTTGGCCACGGTCAGGGCGGAGGTGGCGCTGCCCGGGCTGCCGGCGACGTCGTAGGAGTCCCCGGCGTTGCCCGCGGCGATCACGGAGAGGACCCCGGCCCGGTTCAGGGCGTTGACGATGTCGTTCTCCGGGTCATCGGCGATGCCGAAGTCCGAGCCGATGGAGATGCTCGCGATCTGCGCGGCATCCGAGTAGTCCCCGTCCCCGTTGGGATCCAGGGTGCGGTCCAGGGCGGCGCCGACCAGATTGGTGGAGCCCTCGCAGCCGAAGACCCGCAGCGAGGTCAGCTTGGCCTCGGGGGCGGTGCCCGGTCCGATCTTCATGGCCTTGACCTCATCCGCGGTGAGCTTGGAGTAATCCCCCGTGAAGGTCTTGCCGTCCTTCGTCACCCCGTAGCCGCCGGCGGTGCCCGCGACGTGGGTGCCGTGCCCGGCGGCCTTGCAGTCCAGCGGGTTGGCATCCGGCTGCGGGACGGAGGTGGCCAGGCGGGCGTCGTAGGCGTCACCGGCCAGGTCGTAGCCGGAGATGACCTTGTTCGGGTCGATCAGCCCGGAATCCTTCGTGGGGAAGGTCTTCAGGTCCTTGGCCTTGGCGTAGGCCTCCTGGGTGCCCGGTCCGCCGAAGTCCGCGTGGGTGTAGTCCAGGCCGGTGTCGATGACGGCGATGGTCACGTCCTTGCCGGTGACGCCGGGGTTCTCCCAGGCGCTCGCGGCGCCGGTGTCCACATCCGCTCCGGCGTTGACCCGCTCCTTCGGGATGATCTTGGAGATGCGCTGGACGTCGTCGCGCTCGGTGAGCTTCTTGATCTGGTCCGCATCCCCCTGCATGGCCACCCCGCGCAGGGCGTTGTGGGTGGTGTAGAGGACCTGGGAGCCGGAATCCCCGGCCATCTGCTGGCCGGTGGCCTGGACCTGGCCGGCGATGGCCTGGACCTGGCTGGCGCGGTTCTGCAGCTCTCCGCCGACGCGACCGCCGGCCTGGGTGGCCTCGAAGGCGCTGACGCCCTTGAGCTGGACGTACACGGCGATGTTCCCGTGGGCCTCGGCGACGTCGTCGGCGAGGACCGGGGAGGAGGAGCCTGCGGACAGCGAGGTGTCATCCGGGGCGCTGCCCTGGATGGTCTCGGCGAAGGCTGGCAGGCCCGAGGACAGGGCCAGCGTGAGCCCGAGTGCTGCCGCCGCGCAGGCTTTCGCGCTGCGGCGGGACCCGGGGAGGAATCGTGGAGACATCGACGTTCCTTCGGTGCGAGGGATGGGGAGACCCCGCCCTGACGAGCGGAGATTTCTCTAACATGTCCTACGGATCACGTGAGGTCAAGCACTTCCCGTGAAGTTCCTGTAAATCTTCCTATGTGTCTCCCGGTCGCCGCCGGATCTGGGGCAGGATGGACGCTCCCCCGGCGACGCCGTCGACCAGAACATCCACCAGAACCGACCCGTGAGGATCTCCGTGACCCAGCAGCCGCAGCACCAGCCCTACGCCCAGCAGCCCGTCCCCGAGGCGCCGAACGTGCGCGTCCTGGCGGTGCTCTCCCACCTCTCCTCGCTGCTGGGCCTGGTGATCTCGGTGGGCACACTGAGCTTCCTGGGGCCGCTGATCTTCTGGTTCGTCTACCGGGACCGACCGGAGTACGCCTTCGTGCGGGCCTGCTCCGCAGGGGCGTTCAACTTCAACCTGATGCTGTGGCTGGTGAACATCGCCGCGGGCATCCTGGCCCTGGTGACCCTGGGCATCGGCCTGATCGCGGCCGTGCCGATCTGGGGCGTCACCTCCCTGGCCGCGATCATCTTCCACATCATCGGGGCCGTGCAGGCCCACCGCGGCGAGGTCTTCCGCTACCCCCTGCAGATCCGCGTGCTGCGCTGAGGCGGGAACGGGGCGCGGGCCGCGATGGGCCCGCGCCCCGCACCTTCGGCTGAGTTCGCGCCTCAGTCCGCGGCGGCCAGATCCGGGTAGGCCTCGGCCACCCCGGCGCAGGTGATCCGCCCGTCCCGGGTGTTCAGTCCCGCGGCCAGCCCGGCGTCCTGCGCCAGAGCCTCCTCCACGCCCTCGGCCAGGCGCAGCGCGTACGGCAGGCTGGCGTTGTTCAGGGAGGCCGTGGCCGTGCGCGGCACCGCGCCCGGCATGTTGGCCACGCAGTAGTGTCGGATGCCCTCCACCTCGAAGATCGGGTCCTGGTAGGTGGTGGGGTGGGAGGTCTCGAAGCAGCCGCCCTGGTCGATCGCGACGTCGATCAGCAGCGTCCCCGGCTTCATGATGCCCAGGTGCTCCCGGCGCACCAGCTTCGGGGCGGCCGCGCCCGGCACCAGCACGGAGCCGATGACGACGTCGGCCTCGCGCAGCTCCCGCTCGATGGTCGCCGGGTTCGAGGCGAGCACCCGCGCGGTGGCGCCGAACAGCTCGGTCAGCTGCCGCACCCGGGGCAGGTAGGCGTCCAGGATGGTCACCTCCGCCCGCAGCCCCACGGCCAGCTGCGCCGCCTGGGTGCCCACGACACCGCCGCCGAGCACCAGGACCCGCGCCGGACGCACTCCGGGGGTTCCGCCGAGCAGGATGCCGGGCCCGCCCTCGGTGCTCAGGGTGTGCTGGGCGGCGGCCTGGGCCGCCAGGCGCCCGGCGATCTCGGACATCGGCGCCAGCAGCGGCAGGGCCCGGCCCTCGCGCACGGTCTCGTAGGCGATCGCTGTGGTCCCCGCGCTCAGCAGGGCCTCGGTCAGCGGCCGATCCGCGGCCAGGTGCAGATAGGTGAACAGGGTCAGGTCCTCACGCAGGAACCCGAATTCGGAGGCAATGGGCTCCTTGACCTTGACCAGCAGCTCGGCCTCGCCCCAGGCCTCCTCCTGGGTGGTCAGCCGCGCCCCGGCCCGCTCGTACTGCTCGTCGGTGAAACCGGAGCCCTCTCCCGCGCCTCGCTGGATGAGGACCTCGTGTCCGCGGTCGGCCAGGGCGTGCACGCTGTCCGGCGTGAGCCCGACCCTCCGCTCGCTGGGCTTGATCTCGGTGGGAACACCGATGCGCATGGGAGCATCCTCCGGTTGGTCGTGGGTCTCGGATGGGGATGGCCCACCACGTCGTGGTCCGCACCACCATCATGACACGAGGTGCCGATCACACCGAACAGGAGCGCGCTCCGTGTCGGGCATCCGGAGCCGCCCACCCGGTCCCCGGCCTCAGCCGGCGAGGTGCTCCCTCGCGGTCGGGTCGGCGTCGTGCAGGAAGGCCTCGATGCGGTGGGCCTCATCCTCCTCGCCGATGGCGGCGGCGGCCTGCCCCAGCAGGTGCAGGCAGGTCAGGAAGCCGCGGTTGGGCTCGTGGGAGTACGGTACCGGCCCGTGGCCCTTCCAGCCGTGGGCCCGCAGGGCATCGAGACCGCGGTGGTAGCCCACCCGGGCGTAGGCGTAACCCTCCACGAGGTACCCCTGCTCCAGGGCGTCGCCGGCGATGACGGACCAGGCGAGGGAGGACTTCGGGAAGGCCTTCACCAGGTCCTCGCCTTCGTCGCCGGCCTCGATGCGGACCCGCACCTGCGGCTCCTCCTCCAGCAGGGTGGGCTCGGGGGCGTCCAGCAGATTCTTTCCGGCCAGGGACATGGCGGCTCCTCACGTGCTCGCTTGCGGGGTTGACGGCCAGCCTATCCCGCCCGACGCGACGACGCCGCCCCCGGGTCCCTTCCGCGGGGGAAGGGCCGGGGGCGGCGTGGACTGCGCGGGATCCGCTTACTTCATGCGGGTGCCGGCGGAGCCGAGGTTCTGGCAGGCCTCGACCACGCGGTCGGCCATGCCCTCCTCGGCCTTGGCGCCCCACACGCGCGGGTCGTACATCTTCTTGTTGCCGACCTCGCCGTCGATCTTCAGCACGCCGTCGTAGTTGGCCAGCATGTGCCCGGCCACCGGACGGGTGAACGCGTACTGGGTGTCGGTGTCCACGTTCATCTTGATGACGCCGTAGGAGACAGCGTCGGCGATCTCCTGGGCGGTGGAGCCGGAGCCGCCGTGGAAGACGAGGTCGAAGGGCTTGTCCTTGCCCAGCTTCTGCCCGACCTCGGACTGGATCTGCTGCAGCAGCTCGGGGCGCAGCTTCACGTTGCCCGGCTTGTACACGCCGTGGACGTTGCCGAAGGTCAGGGCGGTCATGTAGCGGCCCTTCTCCCCGTTCTCACCCAGCGCGTCGATGGTCTTCAGGGCGTCCTCGGTGGTGGTGTAGAGGGAGTCGTTGATCTCCCCGACCACGCCGTCCTCCTCGCCGCCGACGGCGCCGATCTCCACCTCGAGCACGATGTGGGCCTTGCCGGTGCGCTCGATCAGCTCGGAGCCGATCTTGAGGTTCTCATCCAGCGCGATCGCGGAGCCGTCCCACATGTGGGAGTTGAAGATCGGGTCCTCGCCGCGGGCCACGGCCTCCTCGGACTTCTTCAGCAGGGGCAGCACGAAGCCGTCCAGCTTGTCCTTGGGGCAGTGATCGGTGTGCAGGGCGATGTTGACGTCGTACTGCTGGGCGACCTCGCGGGCGAAGGCGGCGAAGGCCAGGGAGCCGACGACCATGTCCTTCTTGGAGGCGCCGGACCAGTAGGCCGCACCGCCGGTGGAGACCTGGATGATGCCGTCGGACTCCGCCTCGGCGAAGCCGCGGATCGCGGCGTTGAGGGTCTGGGAGGAGGTCACGTTGATCGCCGGGTAGGCGAAGCCCTTCTCCTTGGCGCGGTCGAGCATCTGCGAGTAGACGTCTGGGGTGGCAATGGGCATGGCAGGCTCCTTCTTCGACGACGTGCGCGCCAGCCGGTCTGGCGGTGCGCCTTCCGAGCGATCCGGTGCTCGTCCCCCGTCAGCGGTGGGTGCGCCGTCGCTCGCTCGGTCCCCAGTCTACCAACGGATTGCGTGTGATCCAGAGGGTTTGGCCCGGTGTTTCGGAACCGAACCCACAGAAACCCACATCCGCGGCGTCGCCCCCCCCGGACACGGGGGCGCCCGCCCCGGCCCGTGATGGGCCGGAGCGGGTACCCCTTCCGGGTTCCCGGATCAGTAGGGCAGCGAGTACAGCTGCTGATCCGCGGCCCGGGGATCGCGGTCATCGTCCCCCAGGAGCAGGAACATCCGGTGCTGCTCCCCAGCAGAGTCCCGATAGGACAGGGTGTACCGGCCAGAGGGCAGCTGCGGGAGCACCCCACCCTCCAGGACCGCCGCGGTGGGTCCATCCTGCTTCCAGGTGGTCCCGGCATCCACGGTCACCGCATTGCCGGTCACGGAGTCCCGATAGGTGATGTCCACCTGCGGGTTCTGCTCGACCACCTCGGCCGCGGTCCGCGGATCCACGGCCCCCACCGTCAGGGACTCGAGCCCGATCTGGCGGACGGGCACCCCGAGGACCCGGGTCTGGTGCGCGTTCTCCTCCGTCATGACCGGCTCCAGGTCCGCGCCGTTGGAGTAGACGGTGCCCATCTCCAGCTGCGGGGCGGAGCTGGGCTTACCGTCGGGGTCCAGGTAGATGGGCCCGCCCGCGGCGCCCTCGGCGAACTCAGGGGTCACCGGGCCGCGGATCTGCACCATCTGATGGCCCAGGTCCTGGGCGATCAGGGGGTGCTCGGAGAGGTCCAGGACCCCGTCCTTCACGGGGAAGACCTGGGTCTGGCCGCAGGTGCCGTCCCCGATCTTCACGTCGTACTGCCCATCCGGGGCGTTCACGAGGGTCGAGTCCCCGGCCCCGGCGGGCACCTTCACCTCGAACTTCGGGGAGGAGACGCCGTTCTACTCGAACGCGCCGAACTGACCGGCCGGGTGCGGCAGCGTGAAGGCCGCCGGGGCCGTGCCGTGGCCCTCCAGCCACTGACCCTCGTTGGGCTCAGCCCCCGGGGAGCCGGCGTCGGTGGGCGCCTGGCACAGCCCCGTGCCGCCGGCGGGGGCGGCCTGGGCCGGGACCGCGGAGGCCCCGAGGACGCCGATGCCGAGCATCGCGGCCGCCGCCGCGGAGGCGATGGTTCGTCGAGCGGACTTCTGGGTGTCACCGGTATCCATGGATCTCAGCTCCTTATGTTAGGGATTCGCTTTGATTCGCCCCATGGATCGAGGTTGCGATTTCACGCTATCGACCCCGCCGGGGTCGACAAGAGCTCGCCTCGAAATCCCCGGAATTTTTTCGCTGCACCTCGGAAACAGGCTCCTGACCTGCGGATATAGCGACGCTCAGCGAATCCATATGCTGAGATGCGCGCTTTCTTCCGGCGGGTTCGGAGAATGTTCGCCTTTTCGTGACCATCGCG
Organism: Rothia sp. BD8; assembly: GCF_044878465.1. Taxonomy (NCBI): domain Bacteria; kingdom Bacillati; phylum Actinomycetota; class Actinomycetes; order Micrococcales; family Micrococcaceae; genus Rothia; species Rothia sp. BD8. The sequence continues at coordinate 198,039 of NZ_JANJES010000004.1, forward strand.
CGCAGAGGTCACGGATCCATCACTTTTCCTTGCGCGATCACGCATCGCGGCGCGCCGTCACGGGCCATCTCAGGCGGAAGGGGCCGGACCTTCCGGATGCTGGCCGAAGGCGTGCCTGCGGATCCAAGCGTGCATGGCCACGGCCGCCGCGGCCGAGGCGTTGATGGAGCGGGTGGAGCCGAACTGCGCGATGGACAGCGTGGCCTGCGCGGCCTGCTTCATCGGCTCCGACAGGCCCGGACCCTCCTGCCCGAAGACCAGGACGCACTCGCGCGGCAGATCGAAGGTCTCCAGGGGTACGGAGTCCGGGAAGTTGTCGATGCCGATCACCGGCAGCCCGGCCTCCTCGGCCCAGGCCCGGAACTCCTCCACCGTGGCGTGGTGGCGCACGTGCTGGTACCGGTCGGTGACCATGGCCCCGCGCCGGTTCCACCGGCGTCGCCCCACGATGTGCACCTCACGGGCCAGGAAGGCGTTGGCGGTGCGCACCACGGAGCCGATGTTCAGGTCGTGCTGCCAGTTCTCGATCGCCACGTGGAAGCCGTGCCGACGGGTGTCCAGCTCCGCGACGATCGCCTCGGTGCGCCAGTACCGGTACTGATCCGCGACGTTGCGCCGATCCCCCTCGGTCAGCAGCTGCGGGTCCCACTGCGGGCCCTGCGGCCACGGCCCCTCCCACGGACCCACGCCGACGACGTGCCCGGGCGGGATGGTCGCGGAGTCCTCCGGGGCCGCGGGACCGGAGTCGGAGGCAGCGGTCTCGGGGGAAGCGGCGTCGGCCGATGCGGCGTCGTCGGGCGCGCTCGGATCCCGGTCGGTCACCGGGTCAGTCGTCCAGGCCGAGCTCGGACTTGGAGTAGGCGTACAGGCAGGGCACGCCCGCGGCCTCCTCGATCCGCTCCTTCGCTCCCGTGGCGCGATCCACGATCACGGCCACGGCCACCACGTTGGCTCCGGCCGCGCGCAGCGCCTCCACCGCGGTCAGCGCGGAGCCGCCGGTGGTGGAGGTGTCCTCCACGACCACGACGTCGCGGCCCTCCACCGAGGGGCCCTCCACCTGGCGCCCCATCCCGTAGGACTTCTGCGCCTTGCGCACCACGAAGGCGTCCACCGGGCGGTCCTGATCCCCGGCCGCGCGCATGATCGCGGTGCCCACCGGGTCCGCGCCCATCGTCAGCCCGCCGGCCGCGGCGAACTCGATGCCGTGGCGGTCCAGCAGGTCCAGCATGACCTGGCCCACCAGGCGGGAGGCCTCGTGGTGCAGGGTGATGCGGCGCAGGTCCACGTAGTAGTCGGCCTCCAGCCCGGAGGCCAGGGTGACCTTGCCGCGCACCACAGCGAGCTCCACGATGAGGTCGCGCAGCCGCTCACGGGCCGCGTCGATGGACGGGGTCTGGGACAGGGAGGAAGTCATGGCGCCCATTCTACGGGCGGGGGCCCGTCTCCGTCCCGGTCTCGGCCCGGGTCGTCACCAGGCGGGCGCAGGCGTAGGCGACCGCCACGGCCAGGACGATGGGCAGGAACGCGGAGGCCGGCTGATCGGTGAAGCCGATGGTCAGCAGGATCGCGGTCAGCGGGGCGTTCATGGACACCGCGAGGAAGGCGGCGGCCCCCAGCAGCGCCCACGGGGTCGGATCCGTTCCGGGCAGGGCCAGCGCCGCCAGATCCCCCAGCAGCGCACCGGCCACCGCGCCCAGAGAGAACCCGGGGGTCAGGGTGCCGCCCACCGCCCCCGCTCCCAGGGTGGCCAGGATCAGCAAGGCCTTGACCCCCAGCAGCACGGCTGCCGTACCGGGGGCGCCGCCGTCGTAGGCCCACTGGGCCGCGGCCAGGCCGTTGCCCAGGGCCTGCGGCAGGGCCAGGGAGACCGCCCCGGTGAGCAGAAAGGCCAGCGGCAGACCGAGCAGCTGGCGCCAGCCGGTCAGGCGGCGGGACTGCACGCGCGCGACGACGCGGCGGAAGCCCAGCGCGGGCAGGGCCAGCACCAGCCCCACCGCCACGGCCGCCAGCAGCACCGGCCAGCTCCCCTCCAGGGCCTCGACCCGGTAGAAGGGCAGCGGGGAGACGGTCAGTCGGGCGACGATCGTCGCCAGGGCGCAGGTGCCCAGGGCCAGCACCGCGCAGTCCAGGGCGAAGGAGGCCAGCAGGATCTCCAGGGCGAAGCCCGCCCCGGCCAGGGGCACGTGGTACACCGCGGCCAGGCCCGCCGCCGCCCCGCAGGCCACCATGGTCCGCCGCTGCGCCGGGTCCAGCCCGAGGGCGTCCCCGATCCGCCCGGCGAACAGCGCGCCGATCTCCCGGGGAGCCACCTCCCGGCCGATCGAGGCCCCGCCGCCCACGGCGATCACCTGCGCGAAGGAGTTGACGATCCCGCGCAGCATCGGGGGTCGACGCCGCACCGGGGTGTCCCCGGCGACCATGCCCTTCACGGACTGCACCGGCGGCTGCGGGCGGCGCAGCAGCCACCACAGCAGGGAGACCACGGCCCCGACGATCAGCAGAGCCAAGACGCGCCGAGGGCCGTCCACCTCGGAGTACGGGTCCGTGTAGGGGCTCGCGGCGGTGCCGAAGCACAGGTGCTGCACCGCGTGCAGGGTCCAGGACATCGCCGCCCCACCGAGGCCGGAGGCGACGCCGATCAGCACCATGGCGAGCAGGAGGCGGGGGCGGAACACGGGGGCGGCGGACACGAGCGTCATCCTATCCGCCCCGACCCGCCCCACTCCTTCGCCGCGCGCCGACCGGCGGACCGCACGCACCGACGTCGACCCCGGACCACCCCCATGGTCTTCTGTGGCCTTGCTCACTATGCTCGGAGTCATACCGCCTCCCGGTGAGGCGGGGCCCCCGGCGCCGGGCCGAGCGGCCGAGCGGACATCGGATGAGGAGATGACCACGATGACCCAGCGGCACCAGCCCACCACACACCGACTGCCCACCGGCCGCCGACGCGCCGTCGCGATGACCGCGCTCGGCGTCGCCGCCCTGACCCTGAGCGGGTGCGGCTCGAGCGGGACCGACGCCGATTCCTCCCCGGCTCCCACCACCGCCGCCGCCAACGCCGCGACCGGAGGGACGGCGTCGGGGACGACCTCCCCCGCGCCGAGCGGCGAGCCCACCGGGGCCACCGCGACGAGCAGCGCCCCGGCGGATGCGGCCCTGTCCTTCGACGGCACCGCACCCCTGCCGGTGACCGCGGACCAGCTCGGCGCCGCCGGCAGCCGCGGCTCCATGTCCCCCAACGGGCTGGGCAGCCCGGAGCAGACCCTGCGCACCGCCGACGGCGGCACCGCCCCGGACGGGACCTACCAGGTCTCCGCCGGGGATGGGCGCGAGGGCGCGACCGCCGAGGTGCAGGTCCGCGGCGGGGTGTTCTCCCTGGAGCAGGACGCCTTCTCCACCCTGCTCGCGGACAAGATGAACTACATGGTGCAGGTCCAGGGTCCGCTGGACGCGCAGGGCGGGGTCCCCGCCGAGCCGGAGATCCTCCTCGGCGCGGTGCAGTACCAGATGGGCAGCGACCTGCCCGGTCCCACCGGCAACGCCCGGAACATCACCGGGGTCCCGACGGTCCAGCAGGGCTTCTCCGAGCTGCCGATGGGGCAGGTCGAGGGCGGTGCCGCGACCGGCCAGATGGACACCTCCGGGCTGAGCGTGCCGCGGGCCGGGTACGTGGACGCGGCCACCGGCCGGTGGATCTCCGGCACCATCCGGGGGCTGCGCTGGTCCACCACCGCCGACGGCGCCCCGGCCCTGACCGGGGAGGGGCTGAAGCAGCTGCGCTCCGGGCGGTACACGTTCACCTACAGCGACGCCCCAGGGGCCCAGCACCACTTCTTCCTCTTCGTCACGGGGCAGGAGGCCGGGTCCCTGCAGAGCCCGCTGTACTCCCTTCCCTACGCCGGGTAGGGGTAGCCGAGGCCGGGTCGGCGGCCCGGGCGCCGCGGGACCAGGCTTCAGAGGAACCAGGGTTCAGAGGGAGAAGACCCAGACCGCCAGGGTCATGGTGGTCGCGGTGACCAGCACCAGGAAGATCAGGTTCAGCCAGAATCCGCCCTTGACCATCTGCCCGATGGTCACGTAGCCGGAGCCGTAGGCGATGGCGTTCGGCGGGGTGGCCACCGGGAGCATGAAGGCGCAGGTCGCGGCCAGGGCCACGGGGATCGCCAGCAGCATCGGCTCCAGGCCCATGCCCATCGCCACCCCGCCGGCAACGGGCAGGAAGGTGGCCGCCGTCGCGGTGTTGGAGGTCAGCTCGGTGAGGAACAGGACCAGGCAGGCCACCAGCGCCACGATCAGCACCACGGGGATCCCCTCCAGCCCGGCCGCCTTCTGCCCGATCCACTCGGTCAGCCCGGAGGAGGTGAACTGCCCAGACAGGGCCAGACCGCCGCCGAACAGCAGCAACACGCCCCACGGCAGCTTGACCGCGGTGTCCCAGTCCAACAGGCGCACGCCCTTCTTCGCCCCGGCGGGCATCAGGAACAGCAGCACCCCCACCGCGATGGCGATGCCGGCGTCGGAGATCGGCGCCTCCTTGCCCCAGATCAGCGGCACCCCGATCCACGCGGCGGCCGCGAGCACGAAGATCACCAGGACCCGCATCTCGCCGCGGCTCATGCGCCCCAGCTTCTGCATCTCGTGGCGGATCAGCTCCCGGCCCCCGGGGATCTCCTTGATCTCCGGACGGAACAGCACCTGGGTGAGCATGAACCAGCAGATCACCAGCCCGACGACGGCCAGCGGGACCCCGACCAGCATCCAGTGCCCGAAGCCGATCTCGATGCCGTGGGTGTCGGCCATGTAGCCGCGCAGCAGCGTGTTGGGCGGGGTGCCGATCAGGGTGGCCAGGGAGCCGATGGAGGCGGCGTAGGCGATGCCCAGCATCAGGGCGGTGCCGAAGTTGGACTTGATGATCTCCCGCTGCGCCTCGTCCTGGGGTTCGCCCGGCTCCCCGCCGAAGCCGGGCTCCTCCGCGGCCTGCCCCGAGTCCGCCTGCCCCTCGGCGTCGGCCGTCGAGGCCGAGGCCGTCTGCTCCTTGCCGATGTTCAGCACCAGGGTCAGCACGGAGACGCCGATGGGCAGCATCATCACGGCGGTGGCGGTGTTGGAGACCCACATGGACAGGAATCCGGTGGCGATCATGAAGCCGGCGACCATCGCGGAGGGCCTGGTGCCCATGACCTTCAGGGTCAGCAGCGCGATGCGCCGGTGCAGGTTCCACCGCTGCATGGCCAGGGCGAGGAGGAATCCGCCCATGAACAGGAAGATCACGTTGTTGCCGTAGGAGGCGCCGACGTCGTCGAACTTCACCCCGTCCTCGAAGATGGGGAACACGATGAGCGGGATCAGGGCGGTGGCGGGGATCGGCAGGGCCTCGGTCATCCACCACACGCCCATCAGCACGGCGACGGCGCCGGTCAGCCGCGCGGAGTCCGGCATCTGATCGGCGGGCAGCAGGAACCAGACCAGCACGGCAAGCACGGGCCCGCCGATCAGGCCGAGCAGGCGCTTGGTCCGCTCGCCGCGCTCCACGGCGGGGCTGCGCTGACCCTGGGAGAGCTGCACCTGGCCGATGGCCTGGGTGGGGTTCGGTTCGTAGCTGCGCAGGTGATCCCCGGTGACGTGCGGATGCTCCATGGCGGCGGACCTGGCCTTCCTCTCGGCGCTGAGTGATCGGTGCCACCGACCCTAGCCGTCCGGTCCCTGTGTGACCCACTCGTGACGACGCCGCGCCGCGCCTCACCCGGCCGCGAGCGCTGCGCGGCGGAAGGTGCGGGGATGGGGGTCAGCCGATCCGCCAGCCCGGGGGCAGGGGCGCACGCAGCTTGGCGAGCATCTCCTCGTACTCGTCCGCCGGGTCCGAGTCCGCGACGATCGCTCCGCCGGCGCCGAGGCGCGCCGTCGTCGTGCCCGGCTCCTCGCCGCGGGTCAGCACGAGGGTGCGGATCACGACGGCGAGGTCCGCCGTCCCGTCCGCGCCGATCCACCCGAGGGTCCCGGAGTAGATCCCGCGGGCCCGGCCCTCCAGCCGGTCGATGATCTCCAGGGTCCGCGGTTTGGGCGCCCCGGTCATGGACCCGGGCGGGAAGCACGCGGCCAGCAGGTCCGCCGCGGTGCGCCCGGGGCGCAGCCTCCCGCGCACGGTGGAGACCAGCTGGTGGACGCTGGCGTAGGTCTCCACCCCGAACAGCACCGGCACCCGGATGCTGCCCGGGCGGCAGACCCGGGAGAGGTCGTTGCGCATCAGGTCCGCGATCATGAGGTTCTCGGCCCGGGTTTTGGGGTCGGCGGCCAGGGCGCGGGCGCAATCCGCGTCGACCTGCGAGTCCGCGCTGCGGGCCGCGGTGCCCTTGATGGGCTTCGCCTCGCACCACCCGTCGGCCGCGACCCGCAGGAACCGCTCGGGTGAGGAGCACAGCACCGCGAAATCCCCGCCCCACAGGAAGGCCGCGTGCGGGGCCGGATTCGCCCGGCGCTGGGCGAGGTAGAGGCCCAGGGCCGTCGGCAGGCTCAGCGGTCCCGCCAGCGGTGCGTGCGTCTCGGCGGTGCGGCAGACCTCGTAGGAGTTCCCCTCGCGGATCTCGGCCAGCGCGGCGCGCACGGCGGTCTCGTACCCGGTGCGGTCCGGGGCGGGCAGGACGACGTCGGCCCAGCGGCCCAGGGCCGACGGTAAGGCCGCCTGCGGCTCTGCTCCATCGACGGCGTCGCGCACCGCATCGGCGATCCTCCGGACCCAGGCGGGGTCTCCGACGGCCCAAGCGCGCCCCGTGCGGTGGTCGACCAGGACGTGGCGGCGCACCCGCACCCACCAGGAGTCCGGGGTGGGCGCCGCGCGCGGGGGCCGGGAGTCTGCGCGGAAGTCCTCCAGATCCGCCGCGGCCTCGTACCCGAGGAAGCCGACCGCTCCGCCGTGCAGGGCCGGAGCGTCCTCCGGCAGCCCCGGAACGGGAGCGGGAGGCTCCTGCGGGGCGGGTACGGCGAAGCCCGCTCCGGTGCGCAGATCCTCGGATGCCGCAGCACCCAGGGCGCTCCACCCCGATCCCGTGGCGGAGGTGTCCAGCCACCAGGCCACCCGCTCGACGTCGGCCGGGGAACCGGCGGATGAGGGCCCACGGTCCAGGAGGATGATGGGCGCCAGCTCCTGCGCGCTCAGGCCCGTGGGCAGCTCATGCGCCCGGACGGCGTCGCTCACCGCCCGCAACCCGCCGCGATGGCGCGACCCTGCGGGGTCGGTTCCCCGCGGAGGACTGCGAAGACCTCCGGCGGGAAGGGGCGCGGTGCCATGGTTCCTCGCTTCCTGGGGGGGCGGGTCGGGAGTCCCTGCGATCCTACCGACGGCTCGGCCGGGCCCGCGGGCATAGGCTGAAGCGCAGCACACATACTGCCGCTATCCACCACTTCAGGAGGAGCCCCATGGCCTCGCTCTCCCGTCGCATCGTCCGCTCCGCAGCCGCCGCCGGCGCGGCCGGACTCGCAGGCCTGGCCGTGCGGGACGCCCTGCAGCCGCGCCACTCGATCCTGCGCACCTTCCCCCTCCTGGGCCATGCCCGCTTCGCGATGGAGCGGATCCGCCCGGAGATCCAGCAGTACTTCATCGAGAGCAGCTACGACGGTCGACCCTTCGACCGCGACACCCGCTCGATGATCTACCAGTACGCCAAGGGCCTGGGCGGGGAGCAGGCCTTCGGCACGGAGCGGAAGGTCCTCCAGCCGGGACAGGACTACCTGCGCCACACCATGTCCCCCGTGCCCGTGATGGAGGAGGAGCCGCGCCAGCGCCTGGGCGGACCGGACTGCACCCGACCGTACGAGATCTCCCTGTTCAACATCTCCTCGATGAGCTTCGGCGCCCTGTCCGCCAACGCCGTGCTGGCCATGAACAAGGGCGCCGCCCTGGGCGGGTTCTCCCAGGAGACCGGGGAGGGCGGGCTCAGCGAGTACCACCTGGAGCACGGGGCGGACATCATCTGGGAGTTCGGCTCCGGGTACTTCGGGTGCCGCACCGAGGAGGGACGCTTCGACGACGAGGTCTTCGCCCGCAAGGCCGCCCTGCCGCAGGTCAAGGGCGTGCTCATCAAGATCAGCCAGGGCGCCAAGCCCGGGATCGGCGGAGTGCTGCCGGCGTCGAAGGTGACGCGGAAGATCGCGGAGACCCGCGAGGTCCCGATGGGCCAGGACGTGATCTCCCCCGCCGCGCACCCCGAGTTCTCCACGCCGCGCGAGCTGCTGGAGTTCGTGGACCGGGTGCGACGCGGGGCCGACGGCAAGCCGGTGGGCATCAAATTCTGTGTGGGCTCGCGCATCGAGGTGCTCTCCCTGTGCAAGGCCATGCTGGACACCGGGATCACCCCGGACTGGATCACCGTGGACGGCTCCGAGGGCGGCACCGGCGCGGCACCGGTGGAGTACGAGGACTCCGTGGGGGTGCCGCTGACGGACGGGATCATCATCGTGCACAACGCCCTGGTGGGTGCCGGGCTGCGGGACCGAGTCGCGATCGGGGCGGCCGGGAAGGTGGTCGGCGGGGCCGACGTCGTGCGCCGGATCGCGCTGGGCGCGGACTTCACCAACTCCGCGCGCGGGATGATGATGGCCACCGGGTGCATCCAGGCGCAGCGGTGCAACACCAACCGCTGCCCCTCCGGGGTGGCCACGCAGGATCCGTGGCTCTCCCGCGGGGTGGACGTGGAGGACAAGGCCCAGCGGGTGCGGGCCTATCACGCGGGCGTGATGCGCTCGGCCCGGCGCATCCTCGCCTCGATGGGGCTGTCCGATTTCAAGGATCTGGGCCCGGAGCACGTGATGCACCGGATCGACTCCACCCACACGCAGTCCTACGAGGAGCTCTACGACTGGCTCGAGCCCCGTTCCCTGGTGGAGGGCACGGCCCCCGAGTTCTGGATGCGCCGCTGGGAGCGGGCGGATGCGGACAGCTTCGCGGTGCCCCGCCGCCACCACTCCCGCAGCTGAGCCCCCGGGATCCGGGCCTGCGGGGCGCCGTCGTGCCCAGGCTCAGGCGAAGGCCGACTGGCCGGTGATGTCCCGCCCGACGATCAGCCGCTGGATGGACTCGGTGCCCTCGTAGGTGTGGATGCCCTCGATGTCCGCGACATGGCGCATCACGTGGTTCTCCAGCAGGATCCCGTTGCCGCCGAGCATGTCCCGGGCGGTGGCCGCGACCCGGCGGGCCCGGACCGTGTTGTGCACCTTGAACAGGCTGGCCTGCTGGTCCCGCAGGATCCCCTCGGTCTGCAGGCGGGCGATCTGCGCGCTCATCAGCTGCATGTCCGTGATGTCGGAGAGCATCTCCACCAGCCGCTCCTGGACCATCTGGAACTTCGCCAGCGGCTTGCCGAACTGCACGCGCTGGCGCGAATAGGCCAGGGCCGCCTCGAACACGGCGACGGCGTGGCCCAGCGCGGACCACCCCACCCCGACGCGGGTCTCCACGAGCACCGCGGAGACCTCCTTGAAGCGGGCGACCCCGGGCAGCAGGTTCGACGCCGGCACGCGCACCCCGTTCAGGGAGATGCGGGCCTGGTCGATCGCGCGCAGCGCGCCCTTGCCGGTGATCACCTCGGCCTCGTAGCCGGGAGTGTCCTGCGGGACGATGAAGCCGCGCACGTTCCCGTCCTCGTCTCGGGCCCAGACCACGGTGATGCCGCCCGCCGCGCCGTTGCCGATCCACTTCTTCTCCCCGGTGATGACGTACTCGTCGCCGTCGCGCACAGCACTGGTCTCCAGGGAGACGGAATCCGAGCCGTGCTCCGGCTCGGTCAGGGCGAAGGCGCCGCAGACCCGCCCGGTGACCAGGTCCTCCACGTAGCGCTGCTTCTGCTCCTCGGAGCCGAACAGGGCGATGGAGCGCAGGGCCAGCCCGCCCTGCACGGCCAGGGCGGTGGCCATGGAGCCGTCCCAGCGGGAGATCTCCATGTTCACGAGTCCGGCGCCCAGCGGGGAGAGCTTCCGGTGCCCGGGGATGTCCAGGCCGTCGGTGAGCAGGTCCGCCTCGCCCATCTTGGCGACCAGATCGAGGGGGTATTCGGCCTTCTGCCAGGCCTCATTCATCCGCGGCAGGATCTCCCGGCCGTAGGTGCGGGCAGCGCCCCAGGCCTCCCGGTCGGCGTCGGTGGCTCCGGCGAAGGCGCCGAGGTAGTCCAGGTCCTCGGGGGTCTCCAGGTCGTAGCGGGGTTCGGGGTTCACGGGCACGGGGCTCTCCTTCGAGGTGCTCGGCGGTGCAGGGTAGGCCGCATCACAGTCTAGTACCCGGTACCGACCGTTCCGTGTACCGGTCCGGCACGGAAGAGGTCCGCGACCGGCCCGCCCGCTGGTGAATATTCAGCGCGGGAGCGGCACCGTCGTCGTGCGTCGGAACTGAATATTCAGCGGGGTGGGTGGCACCGTCGTCGTGCGCCGCAGCTGAATATTCAGGCAGCGCCACGGGAGCTGAATATTCAGCGACTGCAGATTCCGTCCTCTACCCCAGGGGTTGACTATTCAAGTGGCGACACCCCGGACGTAGCATGGCCCCATGCGCGAACTCCAGCAGCAGATCATCGACGAGATGGGCGTGCGCCCGCAGATCGACCCCGCCGAGGAGATCGACCGGCGCGTCGGCTTCCTGTGCGAGTACCTGAGGCTCACCGGGGCCAAGGGCTTCGTCCTCGGCATCAGCGGCGGCATCGACTCCTCGCTGGCCGGCAGGCTCGCCCAGCTCGCCGTCGAGCGACTGGCCGCCGAGGGCACCGAGGCCGAGTTCGTCGCGGTGCGCCTGCCCTACCGCACCCAGGCCGACGAGGCCGACGCCCAGCGCGCCCTGGAGTTCATCCGCCCGCAGACCTCCCTGGTCTTCGACGTCGAACCGGCCACCACCGGCATCGAGCGGGTCTACCGCGCGGCTACCGGTGCGGACCTCACGGACTTCACCAAGGGCAACGTCAAGGCCCGCCAGCGCATGATCGCCCAGTACGCCATCGCCGGGGACCGGAGCCTGCTGGTGATCGGCACGGACCACGCCGCGGAGTCCGTCACCGGATTCTTCACCAAGTACGGCGACGGCGGGGCGGACATCCTCCCGCTGTTCGGGCTGGACAAGCGCCAGAACCAGGCCCTGCTGCGCGAGCTCGGCGCCCCCGAGGCCGTGTGGACCAAGAAGCCCACCGCGGATCTGCTGGATGCGACCCCCGGCCGGGAGGACGAGGATGAGCTGGGCATCACCTACGACGTCATCGACGACTACCTGGAGGGCCGCGAGGTGACCGCGGAGCAGGCCGAGGCCATCGAGCGCCGCTACCTCATCACCCGACACAAGCGCACCACCCCGGTCTCCCTGGTGGACCCGTGGTGGAAGAATGACCGGTAGGGAGCGGACCCGCTCCCCCTGACCCGAGTCGAGGAGCATCACCGTGATCCCCCGTTCGTCCACCACCATCCTGGTCACCGGAGTCCTGGCCGTGATCTTCGGCCTGGTCGCCCTGTTCTGGCCCGTGCACACCGCCATGGCCGTGGTCATGATCGTCGGGGCCTTCCTCGTGGTCGCCGGCATCGCCGAGGCCGTGTTCGCGGCCCGCTCCGGCCGGGGCGTGCGCGCCTGGGGCCTGTGGTCCGGGATCCTCACCGCGCTCGTCGGCATCGTCGCCCTGTTCGCCCCGGCCGCCGGGGTCACCGCCGTCGTGTGGATCGTGGGCGTGTGGCTCATCGTGCGCGGTGTGCTCAGCCTGATGGCGGCCACCTCCACCCCGGGGCCCGGACGCGGCCTGGGCGTGCTCGTCGGGATCCTGTGGATCCTGCTCGCCCTGATCCTGCTGTTCAACCCCGTCGCCGGCGCCGGGGCCCTGAGCATCCTGCTCGGGGTGCTGGCCCTGTTCTCCGGGTTCGCGATGATCGCCGCCGGCCTCGTCTTCCGCCGCGTGGGCAACGGCCTGCGCCGGGCCGAGGCGCAGTTCCGCCAGCAGTACGGCACCGTAGACGGCACCACCCGGCGCACCCGCTCCCCGCTGGACACCGGCGACGTCATCGAGGGCGAGACCAAGTGAGCACCGCTCCCGCTCATCCCGGCGCCGTCGAGTTCCGCGCCGCCCGGGACCTCCTGCTCGAGCTGCGCGAGGATCTCGACGCCGCCCGGGAGGCCTTCCGCTGGCCGCGCCCGACGCACTTCAACTTCGCCCTGGACTGGTTCGACGCCGTCGCCGCGACCCCGGAGCGGGCCGAGCAGGAGGCCCTGGTGATCGTGGAGGAGGACGGGACCTCCCAGCGGATCACCTACCGGCAGATGTCCGAGCGCTCCTCCCGGGTGGCCGTGTGGCTGCGGCAGCTGGGTGTCGCCCGCGGGGACCGCATCCTGGTGATGCTGGACAACCAGGTGGAGCTGTGGGAGACGATGCTCGCCGGGACCAAGCTCGGGGCGGTCCTGCTGCCCACCACCACGATGCTCGGCCCCCGGGACCTGCAGGACCGGGTGGAGCGCGGGCAGGTGTCCTGGGTCGTGGTCGGCCCGGGCAGCGTCGGCAAGTTCGCCGAGGTCGACGGCGAGTTCACCGTCATCGAGACCGGCCCGGAGGCCGCCTCCCGCGTCACCTCCCCCGCCGGGGCCCACCCGCACGCCGCCTACGAGGACTCCCGGGTAGAGTCGGCGTGCCTGGAGATCCTGGAGCCGACGCGGGCCGAGGACCCGCTGCTGCTGTACTTCACCTCGGGGACCACCAGCAGGGCCAAGCTCGTGGAGCACTCCCACGCCTCGTACCCCATCGGGCACCTGTCCACGATGTACTGGATCGGGCTGCGCCCCGGGGACGTGCACCTGAACGTGGCCTCCCCCGGGTGGGGCAAGCACGCCTGGTCCAACTTCTTCGCCCCGTGGATCGCGGAGGCCACGGTGCTGGTGCACCACTACTCCCGCTTCGACGCCGCCGCGCTGATGGCCGTGATGGAGCGGGAGTCCGTGACGAGCTTCTGCGCCCCGCCGACGGTGTGGCGGATGCTGATCCGCGCGGACCTGACCCGGCTGCGCACCCCGCCCCGGGAGGCCGTCTCCGCCGGGGAGCCGCTGGATGCCCGGGTGATCACCCGGGTGCAGGAGGCCTGGGGCGTGGAGATCCGGGACGGCTTCGGGCAGACCGAGACCACCGTGCAGATCGCCAGCACCCCGGGGATGCCGCTGAAGGCCGGGGCGCTGGGCCGTCCCGCTCCGGGCTTCGACGTCGAGCTGCTGGACGCGTCCACCGGTCAGCTGATCACCGGGCCCGGGCAGGGGGAGGCCTGCCTGCGCACGGACCCGCGCCCGGTGGGCCTGATGACTGGCTACGTCGGGGACCCGGAGCGCACCGAGCGGACCCTGCGGGACGGGCTGTACCGCACCGGGGACGTGATGCGCCGGGACGAGGACGGGCTGTACACGTACGTGGGCCGGGACGATGACGTGTTCAAGGCCAGCGACTACAAGCTCTCCCCCTTCGAGCTGGAGGCCGTGGTGCTGGAGCACCCCGAGGTCGCGGAGGCCGCCGTCGCGCCCTCCCCGGACCCGGTGCGTCTGGCCGTGCCCAAGGTGTACGTGCTGCCGGGGAATGACGCCGAGGCGGGAGCGCGGCTGGCCGAATCCGTGCTGGCGCACTGCCGCGAGCGCCTGGCCCCCTACGCCCGGATCCGCCGGCTGGAGTTCGCCGAGACCCTGCCGCGCACCGTGTCCGGGAAGATCCGGCGCGTGGAGCTGCGCGAACGCGAGCAGCGCCTGCACGGGCCCGACGGCGAGCGCACCCCGGCCCCGGGGGAGGCCACCGAGTACGCGGAGACCGACTTCCCCGGACTGAGGAGACGCCGATGAGCACCGAGACCGCACGAGCCGCCGCCGAGCGGGGCGCACCCGATCCGCGCACCATCGACCCCCGCGCCGCGACCGGGCGCACCCTCGGGTGGGGCATCGTCTCCACGGGGGCGATCGCCCGGAAGGTGACCCCGGACATCGCCCTGCTGGCCGACGCCCGCCTGGTGGGGGTCTCCTCCCGCACCGAGGAGTCCGCGCGCGCCTTCGCCGAGGAGTTCGGGGTGGGCCGGGCCTACGGCGGGCCGGACGGGATGGCGCGGATGCTGGCGGACCCGGAGGTGGAGATCGTCTACATCGCGACCCCGCACGGGCAGCACCACGAGCACATCACGGCGGCCCTCGAGGCCGGCAAGCACGTGGTGTGCGAGAAGGCCCTGACCATCACCGCGGCGCAGGCCCGCGACGTCGTCGAGCTGGCGGATCAACGGGGGCTGTTCCTCATGGAGGGGCTGTGGACCCGGTTCCTGCCGATCCGCGCGCGCATCGCCGAGGTGCTGGCCGGCGGGGAGATCGGCGCGCCGCGGTGGGCGCAGGCGGACCTGGGCTTCCGCGGTCCGGAGGACACCGGGCACCGGCTGTTGCGGGAGGACGCCGGCGGCGGGGCCCTGCTGGACATGGGCTGCTACGGGCTGCACTGGCCGTGGCTGGCCTTCGGGGAGCCCACCGGATTCACCGCGAGCGCGATCAGGCGTGGGTCCGTGGACGCGCTGACCAGCATCACCGCGGCCTTCGACGACGCCCCGGGCGGGGCCGCCACCGCGCAGATCACCCTGTCCCTGGCCTCCCAGGGGCCGCGCCGGGCCGTGATCTCCGGGCAGGAGGGGGTGCTGGAGGTGGGCTCGCCGATGAACCGGCCGGTCTCCTTCACCGTCACGGACGCCTCCGGTGCCGTGCGCGAGGAGCGCGTGGAGACGGTGGGCCGCGGGTACGTCTACGAGATGCGCGAGGCCACCCGCTGCATCCAGCAGGGGCTCACCGAGTCCCCGGTGATGCCGTGGGCGGATTCGGTGCGGCAGATGGCCTGGCTGGATGCGATCCGCGAGCAGATCGGGGTGCGCTACCCCGGGCTGGAGTAGCGCACCCGCACGCGACGTCGGGCCCGGCTACTCCACGAGCTTGCCCTCCTGGGAGACCTCCCCGCCCATCAGCGCCCGGATCTCCTCCGGGACCGGCGGGATCTGCTCGCGGGTCACGGTCCCGTCCGCGGACCAGATCATGTTGACCCGCAGGGCCGGGTCCTGCTGCGGGTAGTCCGATCGGTTGTGGCAGCCGCGGGTCTCCCGCCGCTCCAGGGCGCACTGCAGGGTCGCCCGGGCGGCGAGGATCGAGGACTTCAGGTCGAAGGCGTGGGACAGCTCGGAGTACCCGGCCAGGTCCGGGTGCACCCCGATGTCCGCGGCCCGGCACTCGACGTCGTCCAGCTCGGCCAGGCCCTGCCTGAGGCCCTGCTCGTCCCGGACCACCCCGCAGTGCTCGGTCATGATGTTGCGGATGTCCCGCTGCAGGGCGCGCACGTTCTGCTCGCCGTCGGCGGCCAGCAGCTCCCGCACCTCCCGGCGGGCCGCCTCGACGGCCTCGGGGCTGCGCCGCTGGACCCGCAGCCGCTCGGAGTAGCGGGCGGCGGCCTGCCCGGTGATCCTCCCGAAGACCAGCAGCTCGATCAGCGGGTTCCCGCCCAGCCGATTGGCCCCGTGCAGCCCGGAGGAGGCCTCCCCGATCGCGTACAGCCCCGGAACCCCGGTGCCGTGGTCCTCCGGGGCCACCCACACCCCGCCCATCGAGTAGTGCGCGGTGGGCGCGATCTCGATGGGCTCCTTGGTCACGTCCTTCATCTGCAGCTCCATGAGGGTCTGGTACACCCGCGGCAGCCGCTCCATGATGACCTCGCGCGGCAGGTGGGAGATGTCCAGCCACACCCCGCCGTTGGCGGTGCCGCGGCCCTCCTTGATCTCGGTGTACCCGGCCAGGGCCACCCGGTCCCGGGTGGACAGCTCCATCCGCTCGGCGTCGTAGCGGGCCATGTACCGCGCCCCCAGGCCGTTGCGCAGGATCCCACCCTCCCCGCGGGCCGCCTCGGAGACGAGGGTGCCGGCGTCGGCCTCCGGCTCCAGGATCCCGGAGGGTTGGAACTGCACCAGCTCGGCGTCGCGGATCTTCGCCCCGGCCTCCGCGGCCAGGCGGAAGGAGTCCCCGGTGTTCTCGTTGCGTCGGGAGGAGGTGCGCCGCCAGATGCGGTTGTGCCCGCCGGCGGCGAGGATCACGGCGTCGGCCTGGATGACGTAGCGCAGCCCGGTCTCCTGGTCGAAGCCGTAGGCGCCGAAGACCGCGCCGTCCTCGTTGACCAGCAGCCGGGTGATGTACACGGTGTCCAGGATGGGGATCTCCAGCTGCTCGGCCCGGTGGATCAGGGTCCGCTGGATCTCCAGGCCCGTGTAGTCCCCGGCGAAGGAGGTGCGCCGCCAGGTGTGCGCACCGAAGAACCGCTGGGAGATCCGGCCGTCCTCCTCCCGGGCGAAGTTCATGCCGTAGCGCTCCAGGTCCCGGATGCCCTGCTCCGCGCCCTGGGTGACGATCTGCACGATGTCCGGGTGGGCCAGCTCGTAGCTCTCCCGGATGGTGTCCGCGGCGTGCTGCTGCCAGGAGTCCTCCGGGTCCATCGTGGCCAGGGCCGCGTTGATGCCCCCGGCGGCCAGGGAGGTGTGGGCGTCGGCCTTGGGTCTCTTACCCACGGCCAGCACGTCCCGGCCCAGCTCGGACAGCTCGATGGCGGCGCGCAGCCCCGCGCCTCCCGTGCCGATGACGAGCACCTCGGTGCTGACGTGACGTTCCTGCGCAGCCTGGTCCAGGCTCATGGCGAACTCCTTCGTTCGGGGGTGGTGGGTTGGGGGTGGTTTCGGGCGTGGGCCGCAGCGTCGGCGGCGACGGCGCGCGGGCCCGGGGTGCCGTCGGGGCTGGTGGTGGGGATCTGGAGGCGGGGTGGGGGCGGGTTCCTGGTCCCGGGGCCCGGGTTCCGGGTCCTGGTTCCTGATTCCGGGGTCCGGGTTCCGGGTGGAAGGGGCCTGCGGATCACCTGGGGCTGCCGGTCAGAACACGTCGGCGTGGTGCAGGTGCAGCCGGGTGTGGCGGTGGATCAGGTCCTGGCACAGGCCGGTGACCTCGGGCCAGTCGCTGCCGCCCACCCAGATCAGCTCGGGGCCGGGGTCGTCGGATCCCTCGGCGGGGACCCATTCGGCGACCCAGGCGGTCACGGCGTCGATGAGTCTGGCGCCGGGCTGCGGCGTCGGGCTCCGGGCGCTTTCCCGCACGAGCCAGTGCACGGCGAGTCCGGCGGGGACCTCGAGCTCCTCGATGTGGGAGGGTTCCCGGACCTCCACGAGCACCTGCCTGTGCACCCACGGCGGCAGCTGGCGGATCAGCTCCGCCATGAGGTCGATGTCGGAGCGGTTGCCGGCCAGCAGGACCGGTGCCTCATGCTGCATGGGGTTCCTCATCGACGGGGACATCACACCGCAACGGTAGTGCGAACCTCATGCTTAGGCAAGCCTTGCCTAACTTACTGACGAAGTGTCGGAGCTGAGGGGAGGGTGCCGCGCCCCGTGCGACCCTTCCCCTGCCTCTGACACCTCCGGCCTCCCGCCTCCCGCGAGACGGCGCATCCGTTCCCGCCCCTTCCCGCGAGACGGCGCTCTCGTTCCCAAAAACATGGAATCCGGGAACGAATGCGCCGGGTCGGCGAGGGAGGTGCCGCGGGAGAGAACGTCCGCGCCGAGTCATCACTTTCGTCGAGGCAGGCTCCGCGAGTCATCACTTTCGACCGGAAATCCGCGGTTTTTCGGTCGAAAGTGATGACTCGACGCTCGGGGGCGGGATCAGCGGAGGATGAGCACCAGTACGACGACGACCGCGAGCACCAGCACCGCGATCGTGCCGAACAGCGCCCCGCGGCCTTCGGACTCCCGACGCTGCACGTTGGGCCCGGTCATGAACTCGCTGCCGCTGGACCCGTCCAGGAAGTCGTAGGCGTTGTGCCCGGCGTTCTCGCGCGGGGTCTCCTGCGGTGGCCGGTGGCCTTCGTCGCTGTGGTGACGGCGGGATTCTGCGGACATCTTGGCTGTCCTCGATTCATCGGGGGGCTAGGCTCCCACACTAGCAACCGGTGTGTTCCGGATGACGTTCACCTATGCGGCACCCCGCGCCACCCGTCGAAACCGCACGGTCACCCCGATGCCCCCCCGTACCGACGCCGCCGCCCTCCGCGACCCGGCGCATCCGTTCCCAGCCCCTTCCGCGAGGCGGCGCATCCGTTCCCGGAAACACGAAATCTGGGAACGGATGCGCCGAGTCAGCGAAGTGGTGGCCGCAAGAGGGAACGAATGCGCCGGGTCGGCGTCGGCGGACGGGCGGCCCGGACCGGCCCGTCCTATCCGGACCACCCCCGCCCCGGTCACCGGTCCTCGAAGCGGGGCTTGCGCTTCTCGGCGAAGGCGGCCATGCCCTCCTTCTGGTCCCGGGTGGAGAACAGCGCGTGGAAGGCCCGGCGCTCGAAGAGCAGACCCTGTTCCAGGGGCATCTCGAAGGCCGCGGCCACCGCCTCCTTGGCGATCATCGTCGCAGGGCGGGACTGGGCAGCGATCGAGCGAGCCACCTCCAGGGCGGTGTCCAGCACGGCATCGTCGGACACCAGGCGGGAGACCAGACCGGCCCGCTCCGCCTCCGCCGCGTCCATCATCCGGCCGGTCAGCACCATGTCCATGGCCTTGGCCTTGCCCACCGCGCGGGTCAGCCGCTGGGAGCCGCCCATCCCCGGGATCACGCCCAGGGTGATCTCCGGCTGCCCGAACCGCGCGCCTTCCCCGGCCACCAGGATGTCGCACATCATCGCCAGCTCGCACCCGCCGCCCAGGGCGTAGCCGTTCACCGCGGCCACCACCGGCAGACGCACCCCGGCGAAGCGCCGCCACCGGGAGAACCAGTCCGCGGCCAGCATCTCCGGGTAGCTCCTGCCCGCCATCTCCTTGATGTCCGCCCCGGCGGCGAAGGCCTTCTCCGACCCGGTCAGCACGATCACCCGCACCTGCGGGTCCGCCTCCCACGCCTCGGCGGCCTCCACCACCGCGTCCATCACCTCGGCGTTCAGCGCGTTCAGCGCCTTCGGCCGGTTCAGCCGCAGCAGCCCGACGCCGTCGCGCACCTCGGTCAGCACCACCGGCTCCGCCTGCTGTTCCCGTTCCCCGCTCATCTCCCGCTCCTCGCTCATCTCGGGTTCCTCCTCCGTCGCGGCGCCGCCGTGGCCCGGCGGCTCACCGGGCCCGCCTCACCGAGCCCGCCTCACCGACCCTCAGGCTCCCTCGGCCGGCTCCTCCGGGGCCTCCTCCAGCCCCAGATCCGCCTGGCCCGGCACCGGGGCGAAGAACCCCAGCACCGCCTCCCGGGTGACCTCCTCCAGGGTGGCCGGCTCCCACCGGGGGTTCCTGTCCTTGTCCACCACCTGGGCGCGGATGCCCTCGGCCATGTCGTGGCCCAGGATCGCGTGCCCGCTGGTGCGGAAATCCTGGTCCAGGGTCGCCGCGATGCTCATCTCCCGGGCCCGGCGCAGCGCCTCCAGGGCCGTCTTCATCCCGGTGGGGCTGTTGCGGCGGATCGCCGCGAGCGCCTGGGCCGCCAGCTCATCCTCCGGCACCTGCTCCACCCGGCGGATCAGCCCGTCCCGGATCTGCTCCACGGTCTCCCCGGCGAAGACCTCGTCCACCCACACCCGGGCCTCCTCCAGCCCGGAGACCGGCGGCTCGACGGCGAAGCCCTCGACGACGTCGGCCACCCGCTCCGGATCCGCCACCGACTCCAGCGCGCGGGCCAGCTCCGCCAGCCTCTCCTCCGGCACGTACGCATCGGCCAGCCCGAGGTACAGGGCGTCCGCGGCGTCCCCGTGCCGCCCGGTCAGGGCGAACAGCTCCCCCGTGCGCCCCGGCGCCTGGCCCAGATGCCAGCTGCCGGCCACGTCCGGGGAGAAGCCGATTCCGGTCTCCGGCATCCCGATCCGCGTGGTCTCGGTGACCACCCGCACCTGCGCGGGCGCGGACACCCCGACGCCGCCGCCGAGCACCAGCCCGCTCATGAACGCCACCACCGACTGCGGGTGCTCGGCGATGCGCAGGTCCAGGGCGTACTCGGCGCGGAAGAACGCGAAGCCCTGCTCCGGGTCCTCGGTGCACGCCCGGTGCAGGGCCCGGATGTCCCCGCCCGCGCACAATCCGCGCTCCCCCGCCCCGCGCAGCAGCACCGCGCGCACCGCATCATCCCGGGCGAAGGCGTCCAGGGCGGCGTCGGTGCGGCGCACCATCTCCGTGTCCATCGCGTTGACGGCGCGCGGCCGGTTCAGGGTGATGATCCCCAGATGCCCCCGGGTCTCGACGAGGACGGTGGGCTCGGTCTCCGGTGCGCTCTGCGGTGCGGTGGTGCTCATCGACTGCGGTTTCCCTTCCCGATGCTCTGTGCGGTGGTGGATGGTTCGAGGCGCGGCCGCTCAGCCCTCGCGCTGGCATCTGGACGCGGCGGCCGCGGCCTTGCCCTGCGCGGCGATCTCCGCCCAGTCGGCCTCGGACAGGGCCGTCAGCGGGGAGAAGGTGGAGGGCCCGGCGAGCATCTGCGCCCCGTCCATGACGATGTTCTGCCCCGTCAGGTACTCGCAGGCGTCGGACAGCAGGAAGATCACCAGATTCGCCAACTCCGCCACGGTGCCCGCGCGCCCGGCCGGCACGGCGTCCAGATCCGTCATGTCCCCGCGCACCCGCCGCCCCGAGCCCAGCACCACGGAGGTGTACTCGGTGGGGATGGCCCCCGGGGAGACGGCGTTCAGGCGGATCCCGTGCCGGGCCCACTCCACCGCCAGGGACCTGGTCATCGCGAGCACCGCGGACTTCGCCATCGCGCTGGGAACCACGAAGGCCGAGCCGGTGTGCACCCAGGAGACCAGGGTGGACAGGACGGTCCCGGGCAGCCCCTGCTCGATCCACCGGCGCCCGACGGCGTGGGTCACATGGTAGGAGCCCTTCATCACGGTGTCCGTGATCGCCGCGAAGCCGCGGGGGGAGAGCTTCTCCGTGGGGGAGATGAAGTTCCCGGCGGCGTTGTTGATCGCCCCGGTCAGCGGGCCGTGCTCCTCCCAGATCCGCTGCACCGCGGCCTCCACGGCCTCGGCATCCCGCACATCCACAGATCGGAAGGTCACGACGCCGGGGTGCGGCCGGTCCGCGATCCCCCGGGTGATCTGCTCCGCGGCGTCGGCCAGCACGGACTCCCGGCGGCCCCAGATCTGCACGTGCGCGCCGTGTGCGGCCAGCTGCTCGGCCACACCGCGGCCCAGGCCGGTGCCGCCGCCGGTGAGCAGGATGCGCTGCCCGGCCAGCAGGTCCGCCCGGTAGGGCGAGGGCGGGCCAAGCGCGTCAGCAGCGCGGGCTGAGGGTGCGGCGGCGGATTCGGTCACGGTGGGGCTCCTTCCAGCGGCTCGCCCCGACGGCGCTGCCGGGGCGGCAGGCGAGCCCGCCCACGGCGTGCCGCCCATCACAGCCACCCTACCGGGGACGGCGGAAGATCGCCCCCTCCTGCGGGTGCAGGGTCACGCGCCGCGGGGCCGGCTCCCCCGCGGCATCCACCAGCCCGGCGGGGACCCGGACCCTGGCCCGCCGGGCCCCCGCCCGGAAGTTCACGGCGGCCCAGCCCTGTTCGAAGCGGCGGGACCACACGGCATCGCGCCGATGCCCGCGCCCCACCGCGGCCCCCAGCTCCCAGTGCTGCTCCGGCAGGAACGGCGCACCGGAGTAGTCGTCATGGGCGGTCGCGGTCACGGCCGTGCGCCCGCCCCCGCCGAAGACCCACAGTGCGGCGACGGCGTAGCGCAGCCGCGCGGCATCCTCCCGCCCGGCGGCCGGCACCCGGGCGATGCACAGCCGGTCCCCGCGCAGCGGCGGGATCTGCGCCTGCACCGTGGGCGGGTCGAAGAAGTCCTCCGGGGACCACCCCAGCCACACCTCCTCGAAGCCCCCGCCGTAGGCGCTGTGCCGCTCCCACCGCCCCTCCTCCCGCCGCGACTCGGCGATGTTGGGCACCAGCAGCCGTCCGATCCCGTTGAGCGCGACCCCCGCCTCCTCCACCAGGGTCTGCACCCCGGCCCGGATCTGCGCCATCGTCTCCACATCGCGCAGGGGCAGGCCCAGACCGTAGTAGTCATCGAACACGTCGTTGTCCGCCATGACGCCGTGGAAGGGGGAGCCGCGCATCTCCTCGACCACGTTGCGCACCCACCGGCGGCGATAGGACGGGTCCCAGACCCGCATCTGCCAGTGCCCGCCGTAGCCGTTCCACTGGATGCGCGAGCCATCCCGCCGACGGGCGAACCACGCGCCCTCCCGCTCGGCTTCGGCCTCCCGGCGGGAGACCCCGGAGCTGAAGACCGGGCCCGGTTCGTAATCGCGAACCGAGGACAGGCATTTGTAGCTCAGCAGCAGGGTCCCCGGGCTGCGCTCCCGCAGGTACGCGGCGGCCCCCGTCTCCCAGGGCTGCAGGATCGCCACCGCGTAGCGTCCGACGGCGGCCTCCAGCTGCTCCCGGGGGATCGGGCCGCCGTAGCGGACCCACGCCGCTCGGGAGCCGGGCCCAGGCCCGGGATCCACCGCGTCGGGGCGGAACCGCCCCGGAGGGAAGGCCGGAGGGAACTGCCCCGGGTGGCCGGCGGGCGCGCCCCTCGCCTCCCCCCTCCCCGGGTTCACCGGATCTCCAGGGCCCGGCGGGCCCGCTGGCCGCTGAGCTCACCGGAGAGGACCCGCTGCTCCACGGACGGGAACCCGCCCAGCTCCCGATAGAGGTCGTTGTACCGGGCCATGACGTCCGACAGCTGGAAGAATCCCTCCACGCGTCCCCGGGCGCTGGCCGCGAGACGGGCGTACCGCGCCGGATCCGAGATCACCCCGGCCACCGCATCGGCCAGCATCGGCGCGTCCCCGGGCCGGGTGAGCACCCCGCACCCCTGCCAGGTGCGACCGTCCGGGTGGGTCAGCTCGTCGTCGATCAGCTGGGACATCCCGCCGACGTCGGAGCCGATCACGGGGATGCCCGCGCTCATCGCCTCCAGCGCCACCACAGGCTGGCCTTCGTTGTAGGAGGGCATCAGCAGCAGGTCGTAACGGCCCAGCTGCGCCCGCACGTCCACGGTGCCGCGGAAGCTCACCCACCGCTCCAGGTGCAGCTCCTCGATCTTCTGCCGGCACAGCTCGTAGTACTCCGGCACGTGATCCGTGGGCCCCAGCACATCCAGGGTGAAGTCCTCCACCCCGCGGGAGATCAGCAGGTGCAGGGCATCCAGCAGGTCCGCGAGCCCCTTGATGGGCACCACGCGGGCGATGAACACCAGCTTCCAGGTGCGTCGGGCGGCCCCCTCCGGGGTCAGGGCAGCGATCCGCTGCGTCTCCTCCAGGCGCAGGGCGTACTGCTCGTTGAACTCGGAGAGCACCGTCCCGTTGGGCAGGATGCTCACCCGCCCGGGGTCATCCACCGGAGCATCCAGTCCCCGCGCCTCCTCCAGCGCCTTGGGGTACAGGTAGGTGATGCGATCCGTGCTCGGATAGCAGAACCGGCCCATCTCGATCCACCAGGCCATCCACGCCCGCTGCACGGGCGTGACCGCCTCGAAGTCCCGGTAGTCCCCGGTGCGCACCGGCAGGGCCATGTTCCGGCCCAGGAGGGTGTTGACGGTGTCGCGCACGTAGAGGTTGTGCTCGGTGAGCAGGAACGCGGCGTCGTGGTCCCGGGCCGCGGCCGCCGCGACCAGCGACGCGTACCCGGTGGTGTGCGCGTGGTATACCCGAGCCCGCGGCATCGTCTCGGCCAGCAGCGCATAGAGGATGGACATGAAGTCCCGCACCAGCCAGAACGTCTCGGACAGGGACAGACCCAGCCCGGACAGCCGCTCGCGCACCGCCGTCATGAACTCCTGCGTGCCCAGCACCCGCCAGGCCTCCATGGTGCGGGTGCGCGGGTTGAATCCGGCGTCGTAGAGCCGCCACAGCGGCTCCGGGTCCCCCGTGCGCGCCAGCGTCCGGATCCCGTCGAAGAACCAGCCGGAGACCCGCCGACGCTGCCCCCGGTCCATCCCGACGGCGCGCGCTCCCGCGGCTTTGAAGTCCTGCGCATGCTCCTCCATGGACAGGTGGATCAGCCGCACCCACCGCACGTTCTCCGGCATCCCGTACAGGTCCTCGCTCGGGGCGGCGGAGTCCCAGGCGATGTGGATGATCCCGTAGGAGATGTCCGGATTCATGGTGACGATGTCATGCACCACCGCCGAGACCCCGCCCTTCAGGAAGGGGTAGGTCGATTCCATGATGATGGCGACGTCCACATCCTCGCAGTCCTCGCTCGACGTGTGCACGCGCGGCTGCCTCGGTGTTCCAGTCTGCATATCCGTCCCCCAGACGATGATTGATGTGCGGCCCCCAGCGGGCCGCCGGTGGCGCCGCGTCCCGGCGCCGTGGATCGCGCGTTCCTCGGAAACGCCGGCAGGTGACCCCCGCCGCGCTCCGGCTCCCCTCCCGGTGCGCGGGGCGGGCTCACCAGGCGAGGGCCTGGCGCCAGAACAGCGTGTACTCCGGCACGGACCATACCCGCCGGTAGCCGACGTAGGCGGCCACCGCCAGGACGGCGTCCACCCCGATCAGCACCGGATACGCCCTGGCCGGTCCCAGCAGCGCCAGGGCCAGGCAGCAGGCCGCCAGATGCACCGCGCAGAGCACCTGGGCGCCGACGCGCCGCCCGATGTAATCCAGCTGGTAGGTCAGCAGCGTCACGGTCATGAACAGCCAGGACGCCGCCAGCACGCTCAGTCCCCACGGGAAGGACCCGGGCAGCGCCGCCCCCAGCACGAGCGCCGTCGGGATGGCCCCCACCGCCCCGATCGCCAGGGTGCGGCGCACCGCGGACTCCACGGCTCCGGACAGCTGGGCGGAGCGACGGGTCATCGCGGCATACGGCTCCCCGTGGATGGCCGTGCGCAGGCGTCCGACGGCGCGGTCCACCCCCGGGGCGTAGAGCTGGAAGTAGCAGTTGTACGCGAGGATCGCCGGCAGCAGGGCGAGGAACACCGCGACCACGTCCATCCGGGGGCCGACCACCAGGAACAGGATCAGCTTGTCCGCCCACAGGACCGAGCCCAGCAGCGCGCCGCGGACCATATCCCGCAGCGCCGGAAGCGCCCCCGGGGAGCGCAGCGCCCGCACCTGCGGCAGGGCGGCGCGCAGGAAGACCAGCTGCGTCACGGTGCCCAGCACCGGGGGCAGCCACCACACGGTGGGCATCGCCAGCAGGGCCAGAGCGTAGGCCAGCCACGCCGCGGCCCACACGCCCTTGCGCTGCAGCACATTGCCCGGGACGAGGGACTGGACGAAGACCAGATGCAGGCAGATCAGCGCCGCGTAGGCCAGCAGCGCCGTCGGGCTCCACCGCAGCAGCAGCCCCGCCAGCGCGGTGAAGATCGCGACCACGGGCAGACTCAGCGCGAAGGTGCGCGCCCAGTGCTGGGCGAAGCGCCCGGTGACGGCCGCGCGGTCCTTCGCCTCGATGAGGTCACCCAGGCTCCGGTAGATCGGCAGGCAGCCGATCTGGCTCAGCCAGGGGACGGTGAGGCTGCTGGCCAGCACCACAGTGCTCAGCTGCTGCCCGCCCAGCTGCGCCGCGGCCAGACGCGGCGAGACGAGCGGGAAGATGGTGCTCAGCAGGATGACCGGCGAGAGGTAGAGCAGCAGCTGCAGCCCGGTGCGGGCCCGCGAGGCGGGCGCCGGCTCGGTGGACCGGGAGGGCGGATCTCCCTGCTGATGACGAGATGGCACAGTGATGCCCGATGACACAAGCTACCCCCATAGCTCTTCCGCGGTCTCACCCGCGGGTCGCGGCGCCGGAGAGCGGCGGACGCCGACTCCGACGATGAGAAGCGGCCCCCCGGCCGCTTGTCCGTCACCCTACACCGGGGGCGGGGACCCGGCACCGGTTCATGCCGGAGCTCACCTTCGAGCCGCGGGCCGCCCGACCGCCCGCGAGCGAGCTCCGCGGCGGCGCCGGGGCCGTCGTCGGGCGGCCGGGCGGAGCTGTTGTGGGTACGGTGGTGCGCATGAGAATCGCCACCTGGAATGTGAACTCGATCCGCGCCCGCACCGACCGCGTGGAGGCCTGGCTGGACCGCTCCGATGCGGATGTGCTGGCGATCCAGGAGACCAAGGCCAAGGACGAGTCCTTCCCCTTCGCGGTCTTCGAGCGGCTGGGCTACGACGTCGCGCACGTCGGGCTGAGCCAGTGGAACGGGGTGGCCATCGCCTCCCGGGTGGGTCTTGAGGACGTGCAGCGCACCTTTCCCGGGCAGCCGGCCTTCGGCAAGCCCGGGCAGGAGCCGGTGCAGGAGGCCCGTGCGATCGGCGCGACCTGCGGCGGCGTGCGGATCTGGAGCCTGTACGTGCCCAACGGGCGCGGTCTGGATGACCCGCACATGGCGTACAAGCTGGAGTGGCTGAAGGTGCTGCGCGAGGACGTGCGCGGGTGGCTGACGGAGGACCCGCGGCTGCCGCTGGCGCTGGTGGGGGACTGGAACGTGGCCCCGGAGGACGGGGATGTGTGGGACATCGACTTCTTCCGCCGCAACGGGATGACCCACGTCAGCGCCCCGGAGCGGGAGGCCTTCGCCGCGTTCCTGGACGAGGCCGGCCTGAGCGACGTCGCCCGCCCCTACACCCAGGGCGAGAAGGACTACACGTACTGGGACTACACCCAGCTGCGCTTCCCGAAGAACGAGGGCATGCGCATCGACTTCCAGCTGTGCTCCCCCGCCCTGGCCGAGCGCGTCACCGGCGCCTTCTACGACCGCGAGGAGCGCAAGGGCAAGGGCGCCAGCGACCACCTGCCCGTCGTCGTGGACTACCGGGACTGACGGCGCCGCCCCAGCCTCGCCTCCCTCTCCCTCCCTCCCCCCCCCGGAGGAACCGTTGGGGAGGGGTTTCGGTGTTCGGGAGCGTCCTCGGGGCTCCCGCACACCGAAACCCCTCCCAAACCCTCGGATCGGAGCCGGGAGGCGGGGCGGGGTCAGCTGGGGGTGGTGCGGCGGATGAAACGGGTGAACAGGGCCTGGGCCAGCGCGTCCTCGCGGGACATCATCTCCGGGTGCCACTCCACCGCGGTCAGATCCATCCGATCCCCGGGGCAGTCCAGCGCCTCGATCACCCCGTCCCGGGCGCGGGCGCACACCCGCAGACCCTCCCCGAGCCGGTCGATGACCTGGTGGTGGTACGAGTTGACCAGGGCCGACGCCGGGTGCTCGCCGTCGTCTCCAGCCTCACCGTCGGTGCCCGTCCCAGGCTGCCCCACGCGGCGCATTCCGGCGGCTCCCGGATCCTGGGTGCGCGCCTCGGCCAGGGCCTCGGCCAGGAACGTGTCCGGCTCGACGTCGATCGCGTGCACCCCCAGGGCGGGGTTGCCGGTGGAGCTGTGCTGCACGGTGGTGCCCGCGTAGCGCAGATCCTGGAAGAGGGTTCCGCCGAAGAACACGTTGGCCAGCTGCATGCCGCGGCAGATCGCGAACACCGGCAGCCCGGAGTCTCCCGCCAAGCGCAGGGCCTCCAGCTCGTAGGCGTCGCGCACCGGGTCCACCGGGCCGCAGCCGATCAGCGGGTCCTGGCCGTAGCGCTGCGGGTCGACGTCGACCCCTCCGGCCAGGATCAGCCCGTCCAGGGCCCCCAGCTGGGCGGGGAGCAGGGAGAGGTCCGGGGAGGGCGCCATGAGGAAGGGCACCCCGCCGGCCGCCGCGACGGAGCGGGGGTAGTCCTCGTTGATGGTGATCCGCGGGTAGCCCGGGAACTGGTAGTGGGCGACGGCCTCCAGGTTGGTGATGATCCCGATGACGGGCCGGCGCCCGGTCCCCTCGCTCACGCCGCGCCCCTCCTCGAGCTGCCCTCAGACAATGAGAAGACCGCCCCGCATAGAAGCCTACGGGGCGGTCTTCGGTGGCTCCGACCGGCGTCGATCCGGTGACCTTACGATTTTCAGTCGTACGCTCTACCAACTGAGCTACAGAGCCTCGGCACATCCTGTACCGGATATGCCGCGACGGCGCCTCACCCCCGGTGTGACCGGGAGGAATACGCCGCCTGAGCGACCCTGACGGGACTTGAACCCGCGACCTCCGCCGTGACAGGGCGGCGCGCTAACCAACTGCGCTACAGGGCCTCGTTGTTTTTTCCAACGAGAGAAGAGCCTACCGGAACCCCTCTCGCCGGGCAAATCCACTCTCGTGTGATCTGCAGTACCCCCAACGGGATTCGAACCCGTGCCGCCGCCGTGAAAGGGCGGTGTCCTAGGCCGCTAGACGATGGGGGCCCGGACCGGCGCGGTCCACCCGCGCCGAAGCACACACCAGCATACGGGGGCGGGGCGCACCGCGCCAATCACGCACCGCCCCCGCCGGGTGCTGAGCTCAGCCCCAGACCACGGAGGCCTCCGGGGCCTGCTCCAGCCGCGGGTCCTCCCGATCCGGGACGATCATCACGGGCCGATCCGAGCTGTGCAGCACCCCCTGGGACACCGAGCCGAGGATGATCCCGCGCAGCCCGCCGCGACCCCGGGTGCCCACCACGGTCAGATCCGCCTTCTGCCCGGCCTCCAGCAGCACCTCCACCGGAGAGCCGTCGATCAGCTCGGCATCCACCGTCAGATCCGGGTAGTACTCGTGGATCCACGCCTTGGCCTTCTCCTGCAGATCCGCGACCTCGCGGTAGATCGCCTCGAAGTCCACGGCCGCCGGCACCCAGCTCAGCGCCCCCGTGTACGGGGCCAGCGCGTTGACCAGGGTCAGCCCGACGCCATAGCGCTGAGCCTGCTCCGCGGCCTCGAGGATCGCGATGCGCGCCTGATCCGATCCGTCCGAGCCGACCACCACGCGCTGGCTCGGGGCCAGCACCTGCGGATCCTTGCCGGCCTGCTGAGCCCACGGCAGCGGCACGACGACGACGGGGCAGTGCGCCCGGGCCGGCAGGGAGGTGGACACCGTGCCCAGCAGCCGGCCCATGAAGCCGCGGGCCGTGCGGGAGCCGACCACCACCAGCTCGGCATGCTCGGAGAAGTCCACGAGGATCGTCGAGGCGTCCCCGGTCTCCACCGTGGCCCGCAACTCGACCTGCGCATCGGAGACCCGGGAGCGGGCCTCGTCGAGGATCTGGGCGACCCCGTCCTCCAGGGCCTTCTCATCCACCACGGAGTACCCGGCGTCGAACCCGGAGCCGGTGAACACCGGGAGGGAGTAGGCGGTGACCAGGCGCACCGCGGCCCCGCGCCGCTCGGCTTCCGCGACCGCCCAGGTCAGCGCGCCGAAGCTCTGCTCGGAGCCGTCGATGCCGACGACGATCTCCCCGCGCAGCTCCTCGGCCGAGGGGGAGCTGGCGCGCTGAGCCACCGCCTCCCGCCCGAAGCTGCCGCCATCCTGCCGAACGCCGTTGTTCTCGGTCATCTCCATCTCTCCTTGCGACTGCGAAGACGAGGGTTCTCGATGCCTCCAGTCTAAGCCGGCAGGGGCCCTGCCAGCCCGAGATGACGCGGCGGGAGGGCTCAGTCCCGGGCGTCCGCCGAGGCCCCGGAGCGGGAGATGTCCACCATCTGCTCCCGCTCCACGACTTTCACCCGCTGGCGCGGGTTCCCGGCGGCATCCTGAGCGGCCGCGCCCAGCGCCTTCTCGTGCGCGTCCAGGGCGTGCCAGCCCTCCCACGTGGTGAACTCGACGCCGCCCCGGTCCAGCAGGGCGGGCACGGCCTCCGGCTCCGGGTGCGCGGCGGTGAAGGCGCGGTCCTCGAGCAGGTGCGTGATGGTCTCCAGGGCATCGGACTTGGTGGAGCCGATCAGCCCCACGGGCCCGCGCTTGATCCAGCCCGTCGCGTACAGCCCCGGCACCGGCGTCTCGGTCTCGTCCACCACACGGCCCTCCACGTTGGTGATGACCCCGCGGGTGCGGTCGAAGCCGATCTCCGGCAGCTCGGAGCCGAAGTAGCCGATGGCCCGGTACACGGCCTGCACCGGGTACTCCAGGATCTCGCCGGTGGGCCGGATGCCGCCAGCGCCGTCCAGCTCGTTGCGCTCCATGCGGATCGCGGCGACCTTCCCGTCCGCATCCCCCACGATCTCCGCCGGGGACTGCAGGAAGTGCAGGTGCAGGCGCCGGGAGGCGTGCTCGGTGCGCTCGGCCTGCTCGGCCTTCCACTTGTCGATGGTCTTGATCAGGGCCTTGATCTGGTTGTTGGACTCGATCGCGGCGCGGGAGGCGTCGTCGTACTGCAGGTCCTCCTCGTGCAGCACGATGTCCACGTCCCGGGACTTGGCCAGCTCCCGCAGCTCCAGCGGGGTGAACTTCATCTGGGCCGGGCCGCGGCGGCCGAAGACGTGCACGTCGGTGACCGGGGAGGCCTTCAGCCCGGCGTAGACGTTCTCCGGGATCTCGGTGGTCAGCAGGTCCTCGGCGTGCTTGGACAGCACCCGCGCCACATCCAGGGCGACGTTGCCGTTGCCCAGCACCGCGATCTCCTTCGCCCGCAGCGGCCACTGACGCGGCACGTCCGGGTGCCCGTCGTACCAGGCGACGAAGTCCGCGGCCCCGTAGGAGCCGTCCAGCTCGATGCCGGGGATGTGCAGGGAGGCGTCGTAGAAGGCGCCGGTGGCGAAGATGACGGCGTCGTAGTGCTCGCGCAGCTGCGCCAGGCTCAGGTCCGCGCCGTACTCGACGTTGCCGAAGAACCGGATGTCCGGATTCTCCATGATCTTGTGCAGCGAGTTCACGATGCCCTTGATCCGCGGGTGATCCGGGGCGACGCCGTAGCGGATCAGGCCGAAGGGGGCGGGGTAGCGGTCGAAGATGTCGATGCTGACGCGCACCTGACCCTCGGCGACGGCCTCGGAGCGGGACAGCAGGTCCGCGGCGTAGATCCCGGCGGGGCCGGCCCCGATGACGGCCACGCGCAGGGGGCGCTGGTCTTGAGACAAAGCGTTGTTTCCTTTCGGTCGACCGCGAGGGGCGCGGACTCCCGGCTGGAGCGCGGCCCCGTGGGCATCGCCTCGCCAGTCTAGTCAGGCTCGCCTCACCCGAACAGACCCGCTCAACCCGGCGTCAGGCGGCGTCACATGCGCGATCGGGGCGACACCGTCGCCGGGGTGCGCCACGCGGTGGGTGAACCCGGGTGCGAGGGTGCGAGCGCACACATTACCTTGGTGCGTATGACGCAGAGCACCGACACCACAGCCCCCGAGCTGACCTTCGACCCCTCGATCCGCCCGGGCCATGACTTCTACCGCCACGTCAACGGCCCCTGGATCGCCGCCCATGAGATCCCCGCCGACCGCGGCATCGACGGCGCCTTCCACCACCTGCGCGACCTCGCCGAGGAGCAGGTCCGGGACATCATCACCGAGATCGGCCGGCGCGACCCGGATTCGCGCATCGGGCGGCTGTACAACTCCTTCATGGACGAGCAGAGCATCGAAGCCGCCGGCACAGACCCGCTGGAACCGGACCTGGCGCTGCTGGAACAGGCCGAGGACCGGGACGGGCTGGTGCTGGCCCTGGCCGCGCTGGAGGCCTCCGGCGTCGGCGGGCCCGTGGGCCTGTACGTGGCCAACGACGCCAAGGACGCCACCCGCTACGTCCCGAACCTCACCCAGTCCGGGATCGGCCTGCCGGACCGGGACTACTTCTTCGAGGACAAGCACGCCCAGATCCGGGAGGCCTACCGGGCGCACCTGGAGCGGATGTTCGCGCTGACCGGGACCGCCGAGCGCTTCGGCACCACCCCGGCCGACGCCGCCGCCCGGGTGTACGCCCTCGAGGAGAAGATCGCCTCCCACCACTGGGACCAGGTGACCCTGCGCGACGCCAACAAGCGCTACAACCCGCACTCCTTCGACCAGCTGGATCAGGCCTTCCCCGGCTTCCCCTGGACCCGGTGGATCGAGGGCATCGGGGGCACCCCCGAAGGCTTCGCGAAGGTCATCGTGGGCCAGCCCTCCGCCCTCGAGGGCCTGGCCCGGCTGTGGGTCTCGGAGGACCTGGAGGACTGGCGGCTGTGGGCCGTGTGGCGCCTGATCCACGCCCGCGCCCCCTTCCTCGGGACGCAGATCGTGCAGGAGAACTTCGAGTTCTACTCCAAGACCCTCACCGGCACCGAGCAGATCCGGGACCGCTGGAAGCGCGGCGTCGGCCTGGTGGAGGCCCTGCTGGGCGAGGAGGTGGGGCAGGAGTACGTGGCCCGGCACTTCCCGCCGGAGCACAAGCAGCGGATGCTCCAGCTGGTCCAGCACCTGATCGAGGCCTACCGCGAGTCCATCTCCTCGCTGGACTGGATGACCGAGGCCACCCGCGAGCGCGCCCTGGACAAGCTGGACAAGTTCACCCCCAAGATCGGCTACCCGGATTCCTGGCGGGACTACTCCGGGCTGAGCATGGATGATGATCTGCTGGAGAACGTGCGGCGCGGCTCGCGCTTCGAGCACGAGTACGAGCTGGGCAAGCTGGGTCAGCCGATCAACCGCGACGAGTGGGCGATGACCCCGCAGACGGTCAACGCCTACTACCACCCGCTGATGAACGAGATCGCGTTCCCCGCCGCGATCCTGCGTCCCCCGTTCTTCGACATGGACGCCGACGACGCCGTGAACTTCGGGGCGATCGGTGCGGTGATCGGCCACGAGATCGGGCACGGCTTCGACGATCAGGGCTCCAAGTACGACGGCGACGGCAACCTCAACGACTGGTGGACCGCGCAGGACCGGGCGGAGTTCGACAAGCGCACCGGCGAGCTGGTGCGCCAGTACAGCGGGTACGTCCCGGAGGGGCTGGACCCGGAGCGGGACGCCGTCAACGGGGAGCTGACCCTCGGGGAGAACATCGGCGACCTGGGCGGTCTGGGCATCGCACTGAAGGCCTACCGCCGGGCCCTGGCCGAGCAGGGGCTGGACTTCGACTCCGCGCCGGTGGTGGACGGGCAGACCGCGCTGCAGCGGCTGTTCGTCGCCTACGCGCGGGTGTGGCGCTCCAAGGCCCGCCCGCAGACCCTGCGGATGTACCTCTCGATGGACCCGCACTCCCCCGCGGAGTTCCGGTGCAACGGGATCGTGCGCAACATCGACGCCTTCTACGACGCCTTCGAGGTGGGGCCGGAGGATGAGCTGTGGCTGGATCCGCAGGAGCGGGTGAGCATCTGGTGACCGGCGTCGGACACCGGGGGACGGGGGCCGCGCCGCGGATCGATCTGAACTCGGATTCCGGGGAGTCCTTCGGCTCCTGGACCATGGGCGACGACGCGGCGATGGCCGGGCTGGCCTCCTCGCTGAACGTGGCCTGCGGCTTCCACGCCGGGGACCCGTCGGTGGCGCGGGCGACCTGCCGGGCCGCCGTCGAGCACGGAACCGCGATCGGGGCGCACGTGGCCTACCCGGATCTGCAGGGCTTCGGCCGACGCCGCCTGGAGATGGCCCATCACGAGCTGGTGGATGCGGTGATCTGGCAGATCGGGGCGCTGCAGGCGATCGCCCGGGCGGAGGGCGCGCAGGTCTCCTATGTGAAGCCGCACGGGGCGCTGTACAACGTCATCGCCCGGGAGCGGGGGCAGGCCGCCGCGGTGGCCGAGGGGGTGGCGACGGCCCTGCCGGGCGCGGCGATCCTGGTGCTGCCGGGATCGGTGATCGAGGAGGAGGCTCAAGCCGCGGGGCTGCGCCCGGTGCGCGAGGCCTTCGCGGATCGGGGCTACCTGCCGGACGGCTCCCTGGTGCCGCGCCGGGAGGCGGGCGCGGTGCTGCACGACCCGGAGCAGATCGCTGCCCGCGTGCTCCGGATGGTGTCCGAGGGCGTGGTCCAGGCCGTGGACGGCACCCCCGTGCGGCTGGGTGCGGAATCCGTGTGCGTGCACGGGGACACCCCCGACGCCGTCGGGATCGCCCGGGCGGTGCGGGGCACCCTCCGGGAGGCCGGGGTGGAGATCGCCCCCTTCACGGCTCAATAACCCGTTTGTGAAGTGGTTGGCGGGTTGTGGAGTGATGTAGCCGCTCCATAACCCGCCAACCACTTCGCAGATCACCGATCACCTGCTCGGAGCGGTCCACGGCGGCAGGCCGCGCTCCAGCTGGCGGACCAGGATAGCCTCCCCGAGGATCCGTCGGAACTGCGGCCAGCCGCTGTGCAGCTGAGGCCACCCGGCCCGCAGGATGAACCATCCGAGGTTCTGGATGGCCTTCTCCCTGGATCTCTCCTTCACGATGACCTCCGGAGCCGGGCCGTAGTCGGTGTACTTGAGGGAACCGTCGATCTCCAGGGCGAGCATCAGCTCCGGCCAGGCCATGTCCAGGAAGAACCTCCCGCTGGCGGTGTTCACCCTGACCTGCAGCTGCGGCAGCGGCATGCCCGCCTCCGCGATGCGGAACCGAGCGATGGTCTCCGCCACGGACCCGGCCAGCCCGTCGGCCCGTCCCAGGACAGCCAGTCCACGGCGGTTCCCATGCCTCCCCGGGGAGTGGGTGAGTTCCCGCTCGATGGCGGCCCTCTGCACCCCGCGGGCCAGGATCTGATCCAAGATCACCAGGGCGGGAAGCGCGTCCAGACTGCGCGCGCACTCCACGGCCGTGGTCTGCAGAGAGGTCACCGGCAGCCCCAGATCGGTGATCTGCCGATCCTCGGAGAGCCCGCGCAGCAGATGCCCCTTGACCAGCGGCGACGACGGGTTCGGGCGGGGATCGCCGCAGATGTGGATCTCCTCGGGCACAGGAGACAGGTGCAGCCCCCAGGCCAGGGCCGCTGAGGTCCTGGAGAAGGTGATCGGCCCGGTGCTCACGCTGGCGTAGGCGAGATGCCTGGCCAGGGCCCGGCGCTCCGGGGTGAGCCGTACCCAGTGCTCGCGGTCCAGATAGCAGCCGCGCCAGACCTTCACCCAGTCCCCGCGGCGCAGCGGGTGTTCGGATTCTCCCTCGCGGCGCATCCGGGAGACGAGGTGCAGGTCATCGGCGGTGATGAGGCGCTTCCTGCCCATGGGACCACTGTCCCCCCGGGAACAGGACGCGGGGAGCCGACGTCGGAAATCTGTGGATAACCCCCGGCCAACTCCCGTCTGTGGAGTGGTTGGCAACTTAGGGAGTGGCTACACCGCTCCACAACCCGCCAACCGCTCCACAGATCCCGGAGATCATTTCCCGGCGGGCAGGGGGTCGTGGCGGTGGCGCCAGATCTGGGTGATCCACAGCAGGACCAGCAGGTAGTGGGCGAGCATCGGCAGGCCCGCCGCGATCTGGGCAGGACGGGAGACGTAGTCCAGGTTCTCGGTGGTTCCGGCCACCGTGGCCGCCAGCCACAGCGGCGAGTAGTACAGGCCGACGAAGGCCGCCCACGCCAGCACCTGCGCGGCGGTGCGGCGCCAGTCCCGCTCGCGGAAGGCCCACGGCAGCGCGTCCACCAGGAAGGCCGCCACGATCAGCGGCAGCCACGTGTTGTGGTGGGACCAGGAGATCGGGGACATCTCCAGCATCAGGAACGCCGTCAGGCCGATCACCGACAGCCGCATCCCCCGCCGATCCAGCACCGGGATCACCGCGGCCGTGCCCACCAGCAGCACCGCGATCAGCAGCCAGTGCAGCCCCGACAGCAGCGCCGTCGGCATCTGCGCGTGGTACCCCTCCAGGGTCAGGTGCATCAGCCAGCCCTGCACCGAGATGTTGTCCGGGTAGTTGATGTTGCCCACCCGGGTGGGATCCGAGACCGCCGAGGTCCAGAACTGCACCGCCTGGTGCGGCAGCAGGAGGAAGCCCAGGGCGATCGTGCCCAGGAAGGACGCCCCGAGGGTCAGCACGCCCTTCACGTCCTTGCGCATCAGCGGAATGAGCCCGAAGACCAGCGGGGTGAGCTTGATGCCCCCGGCGATCCCGATGAAGAACCCGCGCGGCAGGCGGGTGGCCGGTCGCAGCAGATCCCCCAGCACCAGCAGCATGATCAGCGGATTGATCTGCACCAGCCCGATGCCGCGCCGCCACGGCCCCGAGAGCAGGATGACCGCGGTGAGCACGGCGATCGTCGTCGTGCGGCCCAGCTTGTCCTGGAAGGGGATCCGCCGGCCGCGGTGGTTGACGTAGTCGTACACGATGGCCGCGAACCACCACGCCACCGCCACCGAGAACGCCAGCATGATCGCCTGACCCAGCCACATCGGGATGAAGGCGAAGGGCAGCAGGATCAGCGCCGCGAACGGCGGATAGGTGAACGGCAGGAAGCCCCCACCCAGGGGCACCAGATCCCGGTCGTACAGGTCCGCGCGCACGCCGTCGCTGCCGAAGATCGTCGCAGCGCCCGTGCGGTACACGGAGAAGTCCAGCCCGCCCACCAGCATCGAGTACGTCAGCTGCGCACCCACCACCGCGACGACGACGACCCACGCCCCGATCTGCCAGGCGCGCGAGGGCCCGGGAACCGCGGCATCGCGGTCTCGGCGGGAAGGCTGGGGACTCGACGAGGCGGCGGGGGAACTCACCCTGCCAGGGTACCGTGCCGCTCGCCGCGCACCGCATGCACCGCGGTGACCACCACCAGCGCGTACAGGACCGCGGCGGGCAGGGTGCTCGCCGCTCCCCCGGTGCCCCAGCCGAACATCCCGGCGACCCACGGCCCCAGCAGCAGCGGACCGATGAAGAAGCCGACGCCGGCCACCCACGCGGCCGCGTCCAGCCAGATCCGCGCGCCCCGGGAGACCCCGCCCCACAGGCTGGGGCGCACCTCCCACGCCCACGCGAACACGGCCACCGGCAGCCACACGAAGTGGTGGATCCAGGAGATCGGGGAGATCTGCAGCATCAGGAACGCCGTCACGGAGACCTCGGAGAGCACCAGACCCCTCCGGTGCAGCAGCGGCAGCAGGGCCGACGTCGCCACCAGCAGCACCAGCACCAGCAGGACGCGCAGCAGGCTCAGCGCCGGCCCCGCGAGGTGCAGGTGCGTGAGCCACCCCTCCACGGAGATGTTGCGCAGATCGCCGAGCCCGCCGACCCGGGAGGAGTCCCACAGGGCCCCGGCCCAGAACTGCGCGGACTCCTCGGGCAGCAGCAGGAATCCCACGGCGACGGTCCCGGCGAAGCTCGCCGCGAGGGTCGCCAGGCCCCTGAGATCCCGACGCATCAGCAGGATCAGGCCGAAGGCCAGCGGGGTGAGCTTCAGCCCGCCGGCGATCCCCACGAGCACTCCCCGCGGCACCCGGGTGCCCGGACGCAGGAAGTCCGCGAGCACCAGCGCCAGCAGCAGCGGGTTGATCTGGCCGAAGCCGAAGTTGTCCTGCCACGGGGAGCTCGCGCAGATCAGGGCGAACACGAGCCCGACGATCGCGGCCGTCCCCAGGCTCGCCTGCCCGGGCAGGAGGACGCCGCGGCGGTTGACCGACGCCACCAGGACCCACGCCAGGCACGCCGCGACCGCGAAGGTCAGCAGCGCCACGAGCACGGAGCCCGAGAACCAGCTGATCCACGCCAGCGGCGCCATGACCAGGGCCGCGAACGGCGGGTAGGTGAAGGGGAGGGAGGAATCTCCGGTCGTGGAGATGGGCCCGCCGTACAGGGAGGGCGCGGCCCCCGGGTCCCCGACGACGATGCGCGCGGCCTCCCGGTAGACCTTCAGATCCCCGGACCCTCCGAACACCGCCGAGGAGAACTGGCTCCACAGCATCCACGCGACGAAGGCCCACACCGCGGCGCGCAGCAGGACGAGGGCTCCCCCGCGGGCGGGTGGGCGAGCCGGCCGGTCCCGGTGACCCGCGGAGTCCGCGTCGGCCGGGGTGGATCCCGGACGGGCCCGGTTCATCCCCGGGCGGTCATCGCTCACCGGGCGAGACGGGAGGACCGGCCGGCTCCTCCGGAAGCGGCGTCGTCCTCATCGGCGGGGGCGATGGCGTCGGCGTCGTCCTCGAGGTCCTCCCGGGGGCGGTCCTTGGGGCGGGCGACCAGGTTGGTCGGGCCCTGACCGGCGGGACGGCGACGGCGACGGGTGCGCCGCGGGGCGGCCTGCGGGTCACGGGCCTTCTTGGGCATCCCGAGGATGCGGAAGAACAGCTCCGCGACCAGCACCGCGAAGGCCGCGTAGTACAGGTAGGGGGACGGGTACAGGGAGTAGACCCGCATGATGTTCCCGACCGCGGTGAGCACCAGGGCGGCGAAGCCCAGCAGCATCAGCACCGCGTGCACGACGCCGAAGCGCGGGGCGTCCTTGGTCCGCCACGCCAAGTACACCGCCATCAGCCCGAACAGCAGCGGGAAGAAGACCTGCCCGGACAGGGCGATGGTGTCCCCGGTGTACTGGTACATGCCCATCGCCTGCAGGATGGCGGCGGCGACGAGGGTGACGACGGCGGGTAAGGATCTCACGGGCGCCCAGTCTAGCCGCTGGCCCCGGGTTCCCGGCCGGGGTTCCCTGCCCGGCGTCTGCGCTCCCGGCCTCCACCGCGCGGGCCGGTAAACTCGCATGGGAGAAGCATGATTCGATGACGGCCCCGGGAGGCGCGACGACGGTGACGGTCCGGACGCGAGGCGAGCAGCAGGCACGACGCCCGGGCGGCGGCAGGTCCAGCTGGCACCGCCGAGCCTCCCGCCCGGTCACGGTGTGGATGCTCGTGCTGCTGTTCGCCGTGTTCTTCCACCGGTGGCTGCCCGAGGCCCGATGGACCCTGGTGCACCTCGTGGCCCTGGGGCTGATCGCCAACTCCATCCTGATCTGGTCCCAGCACTTCGCCGAGGCCCTGCTCAAGCACCGTCTCCCGGACTCCGCCCGCCCCGCCCAGCTGCGGCGGATCCGGACGCTGAACCTCGGCGTCGTCGTCCTGATCGCGGGGATGATGCTCACCCCGTACCCCGCCGTGCACGTTCCGGCGGTGCTCGGCGGGGCGGTGCTGGTGGGCGGGGCCGTCGCCTGGCATGCCGCCTCCCTGGGGCGCCAGCTGCGCGCGGCCCTGCCGGCTCGCTTCGCGGTCACGGTCCGGTGGTACATCACCGCGGCGTGGCTGCTGCCGGTGGGCGCGGTGCTGGGGGCGGTGCTCGGCGTCGCCGATCTCAGCGCGGCCGGGCACGCCCGGGTCCAGCTGGCTCACGAGGCGGTGAACGTGCTGGGCTTCGTCGGGCTCACGGTCACCGGGACCCTGCTGACCCTGTGGCCCACGATCCTGCGCACCCGGATGCCGCAGAGCTCCCTGCCGCGCCTGCGTCTCGCGCTGGGGCTGCTGCTGGCCGGCGTCCTGGGCGCCGCGACCTCGGCCCCGGTCGGCTGGCGCTCGACGGCGGCCGCGGGCCTGGGCGCCTACGCCCTGGGTGTTGTGGTGCTGCTGGGGTGGCTGGTGAGCGTGGCCCGCACCCGTGCCCCGCGGGACTACGCCGGGCTGTCCGTGCTGGCCGGGATCTGCTGGCTGCTGGCGGGTGCCGTGTGGACCGGGATCCTCGTGCTGCGCGCCGACTGGGCGGGTCTGGATCTGACCCCGGTGACGCCGGTGTTCGTCGCGGGCTTCCTGGTGCAGGTGCTGCTGGGGGCGATGACCTACCTGCTGCCGGCCACCATGGGCGGAGGGCCCGCCGCGGTGCGCGCCGGGAACCGGGAGCTGACCCGGCTGTCCTGGCTGCGGGTGACCGTGGTGCAGCTGTGCCTGATCCTGTTCGTCCTGCCGCCCGCGCTCACCGGGTCCTGGGTGCGGGCCATCGCCTCGATCCTCGGAGTCCTCGCCCTGGCGGCCTTCCTGCCCCTGATGATCCGCGCCGTGCGCGCCCAGGTGGCCGCCCGCCGGGCGATGATCGCCGCCCGGGCGGCCACAGCCGATCGGGGGCGTCCGGGCGATTCCGAGCCTGGAGCGGAGCCCGGGTCCGCGGCGGGGTCGGCCCCGTGGGCGCGGCCGGGCTCCGGGCCTGCCGCCCGGACGGACCCGGCCTCCGAGGCGTCCGGCCACGCCGCGGGGTCCCCGCCGAGCCCCCGGCGGGATCACGGCGTCGCGCCCGCGCACCCGCGGCGGGAGATCCTCGCCGGGGCGGGCCTGACCGCGCTGGGCGTGGCCGCGGGCCTGGCCCTGGACCCCTCGGGTCTGCAGCGGGCGCTGCACGGGCTGGGTCGGGAGCCGGCCGGCACGGGGCACACCACCCGGGTGGCGGTGAAGGCCACCGCCGCGATGCGCTTCGAGCCGGCCGAGATCACCGTGCCCGCCGGGGACCGGCTCATCCTGGAGGTCACCAACGCGGATGAGACCACGGTGCACGACCTCGTCCTGGACGGCGGAGCCACCTCCGGGCGGCTGGACCCGGGGGCCTCCGCGTCGGTGGACGCCGGGGTGATCACCCAGGATGTGGACGGATGGTGCTCGATCGTGGGGCACCGGCAGATGGGCATGACCCTGCGCATCCGCGCCGACGGCGCCTCCTCCCCCGGCGAGGAGTCCTCGGGGCGCGGGGACTCGTCCGCTGACGGGCAGGGCGCGGGCACCGAACCGGCCCTGGACCTGCAGGCCGCCCCGGGGAAGGATCACCGCACCCGCTCCGCGGTGCTGGACCCGGCCGCCGTCGACGGGCTGGAGCCGAACGGGACGGGCGGGGTGATCCACCGGGTGACCCTGACCGTCACCGAGCAGACCCTGGAGGTGGCCCCCGGGGTGGCGCTGCGCGCGTGGACGTACAACGGGGATTTCATGGGACCGACCCTGCGCGGGCGGGTCGGGGACACCTTCGAGGTGACCCTGGTCAACCGCGCCTCGATGGGCCACTCGGTGGACTTCCATGCCGGGGACATCGCCCCGGATCAGCCGATGCGCACCATCGCCCCGGGGGACTCCCTGGAGTACCGCTTCACCGCGCACGGGGCCGGGATCTGGCTGTACCACTGCTCCACCGCGCCCATGTCCAGTCACATCGCCGCGGGCATGTTCGGGGCGGTCGTCGTCGACCCGCCCGAGCTGCCGACGGTGGATCGGGAGTTCCTGCTGGTGCACAGCGAGACCTACCTGAAGACCACCGGCCGGAAGGACGACGCCGGTCGGCAGCTCACCGAGGTGGACCCGGCCCGAGTGCCCACCGGGGTGCCGACCTTCGCGATGTTCAACGGCCACGCGACCCAGTACGCCGCCGAGCCCTTGGAGGCGCGCACCGGGCAGCGGGTGCGGATCTGGACCCTGCCGGCCGGGCCGAGCCTGGGGATGAGCTTCCACGTGGTCGGCGGGCAGTTCACCACCGTGTACAAGGAGGGGGCGTACCGACTGCTGGAGGAGCGCGACGCCTTCGGGCGCACCGGCGGTCGGGCCCAGGCCCTGGACCTGGCCAGCGCGCAGGGGGGCTTCGTGGAGCTGACCTTCACGGAACCCGGCACCTACACCTTCGTCAACCACTCCTTCGCGCAGATGGAGCGCGGCGCCCGCGGCCTGATCCGGGTGGAGTGAGGCTCCGGCGGCGCACCCCTCCACCGAGCCGGCGCATCCGTTCCCAGAAACGCGAAAACCGGGAACCGATGCGCCGCCTCGCGGAAGACCGAGCGGGACATGGGTACGGATGCGCCGGG
Organism: Rothia sp. BD8; assembly: GCF_044878465.1. Classification (NCBI taxonomy): domain Bacteria; kingdom Bacillati; phylum Actinomycetota; class Actinomycetes; order Micrococcales; family Micrococcaceae; genus Rothia; species Rothia sp. BD8. The sequence continues at coordinate 239,462 of NZ_JANJES010000004.1, forward strand.
TCGCGAGAGGCCGGGCTCGGGCGGAAGGGTCAGTCGGTGGCGGCGGGGCGGTCCGTGGCCGAATACTGGGACCAGGAGCCGGGGTACAGTCGCGCCCGCACCCCCGCGCTGGCCAGGGCCACGATCTCGTGGGTGGCGGTCACCCCGGAGCCGCAGTACACGATCGGCGTCTCCTGTGCTTCGGGGTCCACCCCGGCCTCGGTGAGCCGCGCGCGGATCTGCTCCGGGGTGCGGAACAGCCCGTGCTCGTCGATCAGGTCCCGGTGGAACAGGTTGCGCGCCCCCGGGATGTGCCCGGCGCGGGGATCCACGGGCTCCTCCTCCCCGCGGTAGCGCTGCGGGGCGCGGGCATCGAGCACGACGCCGCCCGAGGACGCCGTCTCCTGGGTCTCGTCGATGTCGGCCAGCCAGGAGTCCTCGAAGGGTGCGGCGGCGAAGGCCCCGGACTCCTCCGGCTCCGTCTCATCCGGCCCGACTTCCAGGGCGTCCTGACCGTGCGCGGCCACCCAGGCGGGCAGCCCGCCGTCGAGCACCGCGGCCTGGTGGCCGGTGGCCCGCAGCAGCCAGACCAGCCGGGAGGCGGAGGCGCCGGAGGCGTCGTCGTAGGCGATGACCAGGGTGTCCTCGGCGATGCCGCTGATCTCCATCGCGGCGGCGAAGCGCTCCTCCATCGGCAGCGGGTGCCGTCCCTCCTCGGGGGAGGCGGGGGCGGCGAGCATGAAGTCGAGGTCCACGAACACGGCCCCGGGGATGTGCCCGGCCTCGTAGGCCTCCTCACCGGAGCGCCCGTCCAGGTACCAGCGCACGTCCGCCACGCGTACGGGACGCCCCTCGATGGGCGCGGTGCGCAGGCGCTCGTCCTCGGCGGCCAGCTTGGCCTCCAGCTCCTGCAGCCGCTCGGCGGTCAGCTGCTCGGGGTTCTCCAGGGCGCGGGCCGCCTCGCGGGCGGCGGCCCGGTGCCGGGCGTTCTCGGCGGCGGCGTTCTCGGCCGCGCGCTGCAGGGAGGCGAGGTCGGCGACGGAGACGATCCAGGGCAGCTCGTGGGTCATGGGCCTCATCCTACGCGGGGGACCAGTGACGGCCGATAATGCGCATTGTTCGTACTAGATTGGAGGGGCAGCCGTGATCAGGGAGGATCCATGACAGTCCGCAGACCGGAAGACACCACCGTTCCCGCCGACTGGGACCCCCGTTCCCCCGAGGTGCAACAGGATCAGATCGCCGCCTACGACGCGCTGCGAGCCCACTGCCCTGTGGCCCACGACGACTACCTGGGGTACACCCTGCTCAGTCATGCCGACGTCGCCGCTGCGGCCCTGGACCCGCAGACCTTCAGCAACCGCGTCTCCGATCGGCACGTCGCGGTGCCCAACGGGTTGGACGGACCCGAGCACACGGCCTTCCGCCGCATCAACGACGCCTACTTCACTCCCGAGCGCATGGCCGCCGCCGAACCCGTGCTGCGCACCGTGATCCGCGAGCTCATCGCCGAGCTGCCCGCCGGACACCGCGTGGACGCGGCCGGGGAGTTCGCCCGCCAGTACGCCCTGCGCATCACCGCCGCCTTCATGGGGTGGGAGGAGGAGTATCGGGAGCCGCTGAGCGCGTGGGTTCAGCGCACCGGGAGGCCACGCTGCGCCGGGACCGCGCGGAGATCGGTCGGGTGGCCCTGGAGTTCGACGGCACGATCCGCCGGATGCTCGCCGACCGGACGGGCTCCGCCGGGCTCGATGCCGAGGGCCGCCCGCGCGACGTCACCGCCCAGCTGATGCGCGACGTCGTCGAGCTGCCGGACGGTGCCCGCCCGATGACCGAACCCGAGCTGATCAGCCTCATCCGCAACTGGACCGTGGGCGAGCTGTCCACCATCGCGGCCTGCGCCGGGGTGCTGGTGCAGTTCCTCGCCTCCCACCCCCGCGAGCAGGAGCGGCTGCGCAGCGATCCTACGCAGATCCCCGCGGCCGTGGAGGAGATCATGCGGCTGCGGGACCCGCTGGTGAGCAATCGGCGCGTGACCACCCGCCCCGTGGAGGTGGGTGGCCGGCGCCTGCCCGCCGGGGCACGGGTCACCCTGAACTGGACCTCCGCCAACAGGGACGAAGCCGCCTTCCCCGACGCCGCGCAGTACCGACCGGACCGCGATCAGTCCGCGAACCTGGTGTACGGAACCGGAATCCACGCCTGCCCCGGCGCACCCCTGGCCCGGCTGGAGCTGCGGCTGCTCGTGGAGGAGCTGCTCGCAGCCACGACCGCGATCGAAGAGGCCGGGCCCACCGCCAACGAGGTCTATCCCGTGGCCGGGTTCTCCTCGGTGCCCGTCATCGTCCGCCGCTGATCGCCGACCGCGCCGGGCGAGGGCGCGCCGCGCGTCGGCATCGCCTCAGCCGTCGCAGGTGCGAGCGTACTTCTCCTGCTGCAGCCGCATGATCTTGTCCACGTAGCTGCGGGTCTCCGGGTAGTTCGGCACGCCCTTCGCGTCCTTCACGGCGTTGGGTCCGGCGTTGTACCCGGCCAGGGCGTAGCGGATGAGGGCGTCCTCGTCGTCTCCGGCCAGGTCCGCCAGCTCGGTGCGCAGGTACTTCATGTACCGGCCCTGCGCGGCGATCGCGTCGTGCTCGTCCATCGGGTCCCCGTCCCCGCCCCAGATGTCCCAGGTGTCCTGGGTGAACTGGGCGATACCCATGGCCCCGGCGTGGGAGTGGGCGTCCGGATTCCAGCCGGACTCGGCGTCCAGCTGCGCGGCCAGCACTCGCACGGGGAAGCCGGATTCGCGGGAGGCGCCCTCCAGGTCCGTCACGAGGTCCTGCGGGATGGGGCGGGAGTCCGCGGCGGTGCAGGTCTCATCCGCGGGCACGTAGTCGGTGACGGCCAGACCCACCGCGCCGACGACGAGCAGCCCGAGAGCCGCGAGCACCTGCCAGTGCTGAACGGCGGCACGCAGGGCACCCCGTCCCCGCCCGCCGCGGGCCCTCTCCTGTGATTCGCTCATCGCGCCCCAGCATACGGGACGCCCCGTCGTCGTCCGGGTGGCGACGCCGGGGCCGCCGCTCCTGCGGGGGCGCACCCCACCCCGGGCGGCGACGCCGGGGGCGCCGTCGCCGCTGGGAGGCTCGGCCCGCGCGCGTCCCGCTTTGTCGGCCTCCGGTGCGAAGCGCAGGATGGAATCAGCGACCTCCGGCGCAGACCGGGACCCCGGCCGCGGAAGGAGGAGCGAGGATGAACGCGGATCCCGAACAGGAAAGCCGGGAGGAGCGTCTGGGGGTGGTCGGGCAGGCCGCGCAGCTGATGCTCACCCACGGCAGCACCACCTCGGGGACGGTGCAGGCCGTCGAGGATCTCTCCCGCCGCCTGGAGGTGCCGGTGCGCCTGCTGCCCGAATGGGACGGCTCCGTGCTCGCCTCCCCGGACGGCCGGCTCCACCGGCGCCTGATCGGCTCCCCGACCGGGGTGCACATGGGCGTGGTCGTGAACGCCATGGCGCAGCTGCGCGCGCAGCCGAAGCCCTCGGCCCGCGAGCTGTCCCGGCGCCTCGAGGACGCCGCGTCGACGCCTGCCTACCCGCTGCCGATCTTCGCGCTGGCCTGCATCACCGGCGCCTGCTCCCTCGCGGCGATCTTCGGTGCCCGGCTGCCCGTGTCCTATGTGCTGGTGGCGGTGGCCGCCGGGCTGGGCGCGGTGATCCGGCGGTGGCTGGGTGGGCGCGGCGTCGGGCCGATCGGCCAGGCCTTCGCCGCCGCGCTGCTCGCGGGACTGGCCGGGGCGCTGACCGTGCACCTGGGCACCGCCAGCGACGCCCGCCTGGTCGCGGTCTGCCCGGCGATGGTCCTGGTCCCCGGCCCGCACCTGCTCAACGGGATGCTGGATCTGGCGGCTCGGCGCATCACCCTGGGCTGGGCCCGGCTGGTCTTCGGCACCCTGATCGTGGTCGGCATCAGCATCGGGCTGCTGCTGGGCCTGGCCCTCGGCGGGGCCCAGCTGCCGGTCCACGCGGCCGGTCGCTCGGTCGCCTGGTGGATCGACGTGCCGGCGGCCGCGGCGGCCGCCGCGTCCTATCCGGTCTACTTCTCCCTCCAGGCCCGCTACATCCCGCACGCGGTGCTCGCCGGGGCCGCGGCCCACGCGGTGCGGTGGGTGCTGCTGGGGCCGGTGGGCGCCGGCGTCGTGGTGGGTGACTTCATCGCCTGCCTGGTGGCCGGGCTGGTGGTGGCCCCCGTGGTGCTGACCCGGCACGTGCCCTTCGCGGGGATCGGCTTCGCGGCGGTCGTGGCCCTCGTTCCCGGCGTGTTCGTGTTCCGCACCGTGGCGGGGCTGATGGACCTGGTGACCGGGCCGAGCCAGGATCTGCTGCTCAGCGTGACGACGGACGCGGCCACGGCCGCCCTGAGCCTGGCGGCCATGACCCTCGGTCTGCTCACCGCCCACGGCCTCGCGGTGCGGCTGCGCCCCCGGCGGCTGCGCGCACGGTCATAGACCGGTTCCGGGGACTCCCGGGGCCCGGACCGCGGGCCGGATGCCGCGAGGCGGCGCATCCGTTCCCGGAATGGAGTTTTCGGGAACGGATGCGCCGCCTCGGCGCTGAAGCATCGGCTCGCTCGGGCTCAGAGCACCTCGGCCAGGCGCCGCACCCCCTCGGTCAGGCGGTCCGGGGCCACCGAGGAGAAGGCCAGGCGCAGGTTCCGGGCGCCCGGGCGGGTGCCGGCGTCGTCCACCGCGCCCCCGGCCGGATCCGTCCCGGGCGTGCGACCCATCGTCGGGTCATCGTGGAAGGCCGTGCCGGGGACGAACACGACGCCGTTGTCGATCGCCGGGGCCAGGGCCTGCGCGGCGTCGTCGTACCGGCCGCCCTCCGGCAGGGTCAGCCAGGTGAAGAAACCGCCGGTCGGCGTCGTCCACCGGGTGCCGGCCGGCATGTGCTCGCGGCACGCGGTGAGCACGGCGTCGCAGCGCTCCCGGTACAGCGCGGCGGTGCGGCGGGTGTGCGACTCCCACAGCCCCTGCCCCATGAACCCCAGGACCAGGCGCTGGGAGAGCACCGACGGGCAGATCGTCACCGCCTCCCCCGCGATCTGCAGGAACTTGCGCACCCGCGGCGGCGCGACCATCCAGCCCACGCGCACCCCCGGGGAGAACACCTTGGAGAAGGACCCCAGGTAGATCACGGCCTCCGGGTCGTAGGAGTGCAGGGACGGCAGGCGCTCACCGGAGAAGGACAGCTGACCGTACGGGTTGTCCTCCACCACCAGCACGTCCTGCTCCCGGCAGACCCGCACCAGCTCGGCCCGGCGATCCTGCGCCAGCGTCACCCCGGTGGGGTTCTGGAAGTTCGGGATCGTGTAGAGCAGCTTGACGCGCTTGCCCTGCTCCTTCAGCTCCCGGATGCGGGTCTCGACGGCGGCCGGATCCAGGCCGTCCTCGTCCAGGGGCACCTGGCGCACATCCACCTGGTAGCCCTCGAACACCCCCAGCGCCCCCGTGTACGTGGGGCCCTCCGCGAGGATGACGTCGCCCGGATCGCAGAACAGCTTGGTCACCAGGTCCAGACCCATCTGGGAGCCCGCGGTCATCTGGATCTCCTCGACCCGCGGGTACGAGCCCTCCGAGCGCATGAACTCGGTGACCAGCTCGATCAGCGGCTCATACCCCGCCCCCGAGCCGTACTGCAGGACCTCCAGACCCTCCTCCGCGATGATCCGCGAAGCCATCTCCCCCAGCTCCTGCAGCGGCAGCAGCTCCAGGTCCGGGTTGCCCCCGGCCAGGGAGACGATGCCGGGGCGCATCGCGACCTCGAAGACGTCGCGCACCGCCGAGGGACGGAAGCCCCCGGCGCGCTCGGCGAAGCCGCGCATCAGCCGCGCGTCGGCGCCGGTGGCGCCCTCCATCAGCTCCTGGATGCTCGGCACCTCAGGCCTCCTTCCGGCCGGTGGTGTCGGGGGTTCCGGCGACGTCGGCCACGGGCACCACCCGAACCTCGTCGCGCCGGGCCCGTCCGGGGCGAGCGCCGTAGACGGCGTCGGCCTCCCCGTAAACCGGGGAGCCGGCGTCGGCCCCCGCGCCGAGCGAGAGCAGGGTGATGAACTCGTAGACGATGTGGGCGGCGGCGATGCCGGTGATCTCGGCGTGGTCGTAGGCCGGGGCGACCTCCACGACCTCCGCACCTACCAGGTTCAGCCCGCGCAGGCCCCGCAGGATCTCCAGGATCTCCCGGGAGGTGGCCCCGCCGGCCTCGGGGGTGCCGGTGCCCGGGGCGTGGGCGGGGTCCAGCACGTCGATGTCCAGCGAGACGTACAGCGGACGGTCCCCGATCCGCTCGCGCAGGATCTGCACGACCCGGTCCACCCCGAGCCGGTAGATGTCCGCCGAGGAGACGATGCCGAAGCCGAAGCGGGCGTCGTCATCCAGGTCCTCGGTGCCGTACAGCGGGCCGCGGGTGCCCACGTGGCACAGGGCGTCCGTGTCCAGCAGGTCCTCCTCGAAGGCCCGGCGGAACGGGGTGCCGTGGGTGTACTCGGCGCCGAAGTAGGTGTCCCAGGTGTCCAGGTGCGCGTCGAAGTGCAGCAGGGCGATCTTCCCGTGGCGCTCGGCCAGGTTGCGCAGGTTGGGCAGCGCGATGGTGTGGTCCCCGCCGATCGTGACCAGGCGGGTCCCACCCTCGGTCAGCTCCCGGGCCCCGGCCTGCATCGCGGCCAGCGCCTCCTCGATGTCGAAGGGGTTGCCGATGATGTCCCCGGCGTCGGCCACCTGCACCCCAGCGAAGGGCGAGTGGGACTGCGCCGGGTTGAAGGGCCGCAGCAGCCGCGAGGACTCCCGCACGTGGTTGGCGCCGAAGCGGGCGCCGGGCCGGTAGGAGACGCCGGTGTCCCACGGCATCCCGGCGACGACGACGTCGGCGTGCTCCACCTCGTCCAGGCGAGGCAGCCGGGCGAAGGTCCCGCTCCCGGCCCAGCGAGGCACCTGCGCGGCGTCCACCGGGCCGAGGATCTGCCGCCCGTCCGAGGCCGTGGTGGTGACCCGCCGGGGACGCGCGGAGAAGCTCGCGGCGGGGGTGGGGGTTCCGATGGATCCGGTGGTTTCGGTGGGGTCTTCAGCGGGGTGCTGGTCCGTCATGGGATGCTGCTGCCTTTCGACGACGAGGATGTGATCTGCGTCGTTTCCCATTGTGCAACAGAAGTTGCCCCAGCGCTTCCCCTTCTTCGAGGACCCGCACTCCCGACGCCCTCCTCCTGCATCGACCCGGCGCTCCCGTACCCACCCCTTCCGCTCGAGACACCCTCACCCCCATCGACCCGGCGCCCTCGTACCCACCCCCTCACCGACCCGGCGCTCTCGTTCCCGAAAACGCGAAAACCGGGAACGGATGCGCCATCTCGCCGGAAGAACCCGTACGAACGGGAACGGATGCGCCGGGTCGCGGGAGGGACGCGCCCGGACGGGAACGGGTGCCCCCGCTCAGGCGTAGCGGCGGGCGATCTCCAGGGCGCGGGTCACGTAGCCGCCGCCGAAGAGCACGGCGTGCAGGAGCATCAGGTGGATCTGGTGCAGGGCCACCCGGTCCTCCCAGCCCTCCTGCAGCGGATGGACCTGCTGGTACCCCGCGATGATCTCGCGCAGATGCGGCGCGCCGAACAGGGACAGCGCCGCGAGGTCGGATTCGCGGTGCCCGCCGAAGGCGGTCGGGTCGATGAGCACCACCTCGTCCTCGGTCCACAGCACGTTCCCGGACCACAGGTCCCCGTGGCAGCGGGCCGGGGCGTCGTCGTCATCGAAGTCCCCGGCACGCAGGCGATCGCACAGCTTCCCGAACAGCGCCCGCTCATCCGCCCCGAACCTCCCCGCGCGCACCAGCGGCGCCACCCGGGCGGCGGCGCAGAACTCGCCCCAGGACTCCCATGATCCCAGGCGCAGGTCCAGCTGCTGACCGGCGGGCCCCTGGTAGCCGTCACCCTCCCAGCCGTCGGGACCGGCGCCGAAGGCCGGGGCTCCGGCATCGTGGGTCACCGCGAGCGCCTGGCCGAAGGCCCCGGCCGCGGACTTCGACGGCGCGGCCTCCCGGATCCGCTCCAGCTCGAGCCCGCCGTCGGGCCGACCCAGGACCCGGCAGATGCGCACCCCGCCGTCCGGCTCGGCGCGGGCCAGCCAGTCCAGCCCCGCGGCCTCCCAGTCGGCGGCGCGTCCCGTGGTGTTCTTCACGAAAGTGTCCATCCCTCCGGTTTATCACGGCGGATGCGCATAGGGTGGGGGTTCCCGAGCGGTTCCCCCGCCGTTCACCCTGCCGTCGATGCGACCTGTTGGGATGGAGCCGTGAGCTTCCTGATCGCCCACCGCGGGCACAGTGCCAGAGCACCCGAGAACACGATGGCGGCCTTCCGCGCCGCCGCGGACGCCGGCTTCGGCTGGATCGAGACGGACGTCGACCTGCTGGGCGATGGCACCGCCGTGCTCATCCACGACGCGACGCTGGAGCGCACCACCGACGCCGTCGGGCCGGTGGCCGAGCTGATCCGCACGGATCTGGCCGGGATCGACGCCGGCTCCTGGTTCTCCTCCGCGCACGCGGGGCAGCGGGTGCCTCAGCTGGGCGAGCTGATCGAGCTGGCCGAGGTCCGCGGGCTGAATCTGAATCTGGAGCTGAAGCTGTCCGATCCGACGCCGCGGCGCACCACCCGGTTCCTGGAGACCGTGACCGAGCACCTGGATCGGCTGGCGCCGGAGCGGGAGGTGATCGTCTCCAGCTTCAACCATGAGCTGCTGGCCGCGTTCCACCGGGCAGCCCCCGGCTACGCCACGGCCTGCCTGTTCGAGCCGCTGCAGATGGCCCCGTGGAGCCGACGCTCCGAGTGGCGCGAGGCGGTGCGCAGCACCGGGGCGACGTGGGTGCACCCGCACCACCGGGACCTGAGCCGGGCCACCGTGCGGTTGCTGCACGCGGAGGGCCTGGGCGTGAACACCTGGACGGTGAACGATCGGGGCCGCTCCCGCAAGCTCGCCGCGTGGGGCGTGCGCGGGATGTGCACGGACGGCCCGGAGCGGGTCATCCGCCAGTTCGCCCGGATCCCCGCCGGGCGGCACAGCGCCTGAGCCGCGCCGTGCCCGGGGCCGCCGCCTGAGCCGCGGCCGACGCCGCCCCCGCACCCTGGGAGCACCACGCCTGCCCCGCGCCGCCCGAGACCGACGTCATCCCCCGGGCACCCGGCGGGTCACTGGTAGGTGACCACCCAGGGCTTGGGCTGCAGCTCGTAGGTCTGCTGCGGGGTGAACATCGGGGTGTCCTCGTCGTAGAAGTTCTTCCAGGACATCCAGATGCCCTTCGGCAGTCCCTCCTGCAGGGCGTTCCAGGTCTCCTTCTTCAGCTCCGGGGTGCCGTGCCCGTCCGCGTGCAGGGTCAGGGCCAGCTCCTGGTGGGAGGTGTCGATCTGCTCGCGGTTGGTGATCATTGTCCCGGCGAACTGGTGGATGACCACGGCTTTCTGCGGCAGCTCGTGCTCGCGGGTGATCGCGGCGATGTCGTCCAGGGTCCGGTTGATCTCGGAGGCGTCCACGGTGCCGATCTGCTGCAGCGGCAGCTCGTCCGGGGCCAGGCGCCACTCCGGGTCCAGGCCGACGCCGACGTTCGGCTCGGCCAGCAGCTCCTTGTACTGCTCCACCTGGCTGGGGAAGTCGGAGCGGCCCGGCTGGAAGTCCAGGACCACGTAGATCCCCTCCTTCTTGGCCACGTCCATGAGCGGCTTGAGCTGCTCCACGGGGATCTCATCCGAGTAGTCCCCGTCCGCACCGGGGGCGCTGGAGGCGGTGGTGGTGATGATCTCGAAGGCCGGGATTACCTTCTCCTTGCTGTACTGCTGGTAGTCCTCGGCCATCTTCTTGACCCGCTGCGCGGATTCCTCCGGGGACCGCTCGCCCAGCGCGCCCAGGGAGGGCCCGTTGGGGGAGCCGTACAGGGCGACCATGCGCCGGTCCGGGAACATGGTGCGTCCGCCGCCGACCAGCTGCGCGTCCTTGCCGCTGGTGGTGGGGCTGGCCGACGCCGACGCCGAGGCCTGGGCCCCTCCGGCGGACCCGGACGCGGAGGCGGCGTCGTCGGAGTCGGCGGAGGAGCCGCACCCGGACAGGGCGAGGGCCGCGGAGGCGAGCAGGGCGATGGCGGCCGCGGGGCGGCGAGCTGAGACGAGGTGGTTCATGTCGCTTTCGGGTGGGTCGGTGCGATGACGTTCTGCCCAGCCAGCGTAACGAGAACCGCCCTGACCTGCCCATCCGTGTCACTCGCCCCCCGGTGCTGCCGCGCCGAACCGTCATCGGCGTGGGTTCCGACGGGCCGATCAGCCACGCGGGTGACGGTTCGGCGCAGATGGCAGGATCGTTGGGGAGATCACGAAGCCGCCCACCCCACCAGGAGCGACCCATGAAGGCCCTGCCGGTCCAGCAGTCCGAGCGCGACCCCGAGCTCGGCGCCCGCCTGCGCAACCACCGGCTGCGCGCGCACATGACGATCGAGCAGCTGGCGGGGGCGGCCGGGCTGACCAAGGGCTTCCTCTCCCGGGTGGAGCGGGACCAGACCTCCCCGTCCGTGGCTTCCCTGGTGAAGATCTGCCGGGCGCTGCGAGTCCCGGTGGGTCAGCTGTTCGAGGAGCCGCCGACGACGGTGGTGCGCCTGGCGGAGGCCCCGCACGTGGATCTGGGCGGCACCGGGATCGCCGAGCGGCTGGTCTCGGCCCCGGAGCTGGAGGGCGCGCAGGTGATCCGCGCGAGCGTCGCCCCGGGCGGGGAGGGCGAGGAGGCCCTGTACACGGTGGAGTGCGAGACCGAGCTGCTGCACGTGATCTCCGGGCGCTTCCTGCTGCGCACCGCCGCCGGGGAACACGCCCTGGGCCCCGGGGACACGGTGACCTTCAGCGGGCGCGAGCCGCACTCCTGGCGCACCCTGGGCGAGGAGCCGGCCGAGGTCCTGTGGATCCTGCTGGCCCCCTGACCGGCCGGGCCTCAGGGTTCCGCCGAACCGTCACCCACGTGGCTCAACAGCGCCCCGGAAGCCACGCCGATGACGGTTCGGCGCAGGCAGCGCAACACGGTGGTGATCCGCACCCAGTATCGTGAGGCCACGCACTTCATCCAGACTCGGGAGACCCACGTGAACGTCGCCGTCACCATCCTGTATCTGCTGCTCATGCTGTTCCTCGGCTGGGTGGGCAAACGCCGGGCCCGCAGCACCGAGGACTACCGGGTGGCCGGGCGGCGCCTGGGCCCGGTCTTCTACACGGGCACCATGTCCGCAGTGGTGCTCGGCGGGGCGGCGACCATCGGCGGCGTCGGGCTGGGCTGGACCTACGGGCTGTCCGGGGTGTGGCTGGTGACGGCGATCGCCGTGGGAGTCATCGTGCTGTCCCTGCTGTTCGCGGGCCGGCTGCAGCGGCTGCGGGTGTACACCGTCTCCCAGATGCTGGGGCTGCGCTTCGGCGGGCGGGCGGTGCGGGCCTCCTCGATCGTGATACTCGGGTACACCCTGATGCTCGCGGTGACCTCCACCTCGGCCTACGCCAGCGTGTTCGGGGTGCTGTTCGGCATCGACCGCGCCTGGGGGATCGCCCTCGGGGCGGTCGTGGTCATCGGGTACTCGATCCTGGGCGGGATGTGGTCCATCACCCTGACGGACCTGCTGCAGTTCGCGATCATGACGGTCGGGATGTTCCTCCTGCTGCTGCCCTTCTCCCTGCACGCCGCGGGCGGCTGGTCCGGGCTGGAGCAGCGCCTGGACGCCGCGCACTTCGATCTCGGGGCGCGCGGGCCCGGGTACATCGTGACGATGTTCGTGGTCTACACCCTGGGCATCCTGGTGGGCCAGGACATCTGGCAGCGGGTGTTCACCGCCCGCTCCCCGCAGGTGGCCCGCTGGGGCGGGACCGCCTCGGGCGTGTACGTGCTGCTGTACGGGGTGGCCGGGGCCGTGATCGGGATGGCCGGGGCCGTGGTGCTGCCGGACCTGGCCTCCGGGGATGAGGCCTTCGCGGCCCTGGCCGAGGGCTACCTGCCGGTGGGCCTGGGCGGGCTGGTGCTGGCCGCCGGGGTGGCCGCGATGATGTCCACCGCCTCCGGGGCGCTGATCGCCTCGGCCACGGTGGCGCGGGTGGACGTGGTGCCGCTGCTGCGCTCCCTGGCCGGCGGCGGGTCCGCGGCGGAGGACGCGACGTCGCACCCGGACACCGAGCAGCTGTCCCTGGAGGTCACCGGGGAGTCCGAGGCCGCGATGGCCCTGGACCGGTGGTACGTGCTGGGGCTGGGCGTGGTCGTCACGATCATCGCGATGCTCGTGCCCAGCGTGGTCACGGCGCTGACCATCGCGTACGGGATCCTGGTGGGCGGGCTGCTCGTGCCGATCCTGGGGGCGCTGGTGTGGCAGCGGGCCACCGGGGCCGCCGCCGGGTGGTCCATGGTCGTGGGCACCGTGGGCGTGCTGGTGTCCATGGCGGTGTTCGGGGTGGAGGCCAACGCCCCGATCTACGTGGGTCTGGCGGCCTCCCTGGTGGTGTTCGTCGGGGTCTCCCTGGCCACCCCGCCGACGCCGCGGCGCGTGCTGGGCGCCTGGCGGGAGCGCCTGGCGCGCTAACCCCGCCCGGGCGCGCGCCCGCGCCCCGCCCCGGCGTCGGCCTCATGCGCCGAACCGTCGCCGGCGTGGGTTCTGAACGGGTCAGAGCCCACGCCGGCGACGGTTCGGCGGATGGTCGGGAGCGCGCGGGGTCAGCGCGGGGTCAGTGCGCCGTCGTCGGCAGCTCCTCCGGGTAGGCCGGCCACCACATGCGCTCCTGGACCGCGGCGATCACGTTCTCCGGGGCGTTCTCGGCGACGCCGGCGCGCACGGCCTCCTCGACCACGGCCACCGCGACCTTCGCGGAGGAGGCCCGCAGGTTCTCTACCGGCGGCAGGATCGGGGCGCCGGGCTGGGAGGCATCCACCTGGTCGGCCACCGCGGAGGCCGCGGCCAGCAGCATCCCGTCGGTCACGTGCTTCGCTCCGGCGACGATCGTGCCCAGGCCCAGGCCCGGGTAGAGCAGGGCGTTGTTGCCCTGGCCGAAGCGGTAGGTGGTGCCCTTGTAGTCCAGGTCATCCACGGGGATGCCGGCGGCCACCAGTGCGCGGCCGTCGGACCAGCGGATCACGTCCTGCGGCATGGCCTCGATGCGGGAGGTCGGGTTGGACAGCGGCAGGATGATCGGGCGATCGCACCCGTCGGCCATCGCGGAGACGACCTCCTCGGTGAAGGCCCCGTGGTCGGTGGAGGTGCCGATGAGGATGGTCGGCTTGACCTTGCGCACCACCTCGGCCAGCCCGATCTTCCCGTCCTGGCGCTTCCAGCTCTTCACCTCGTCGGCGGGGCGGGCGTAGGCCTGCTGGTAGTCCGGCAGGTCGTCCATGTCGTCGGTGACCAGGCCGTTGATGTCGATCAGCCAGATCCGGGCGGTGGCCTCCTTCTCGCTCAGCCCGTCCCGGATCATGCCGGCGCGCAGCTGGTCGGCCATCCCGGTGCCGGCGGTGCCGGCGCCGTAGACCACGACCTTCTGGTCGGAGAAGTCGGTGCCGCTCACCCGCATCCCGGACATCACGGCGGCGGTGACGATCGCGCCGGTGCCCTGCATGTCGTCGTTGAAGATGCGGTAGTCCTCAGCGTTGTCCTGCAGGATCCGCCGGGCGTTGGAGGGGCCGAAGTCCTCGAAGTGCAGCAGGGCGTGCGGGAACAGCTCGGAGGCGACCTTCAGGTACTCCGCGATGAGGCGGTCGTATTCCTTCCCGCGCACCCGGGCGTGGCGGTTGCCGAGGTACGTGGGGGAGTTCAGCAGGTCCTCGTTGTCGGTGCCGGCGTCCAGGTTCACGGCGATCACGCGGGAGGGGTCGATGCCGGCGGCGGCCGTGTAGATGGCGAGCTTGCCGATGGCGATGTCGGTGCCGTTCACGCCCCAGTCGCCGATGCCGAGGATCTGCTCGGCGTCGGAGCAGACGATGAGGTCGACGTCGTCCGGGCCCAGGCCGAGGGTCTGGAAGCTCTCCCGGATGTCCTCGATGCGGTCCACGGAGAGGTAGACGGCGCGGGACTGGCGGTAGTCCTGGGACCAGTTCTCGATGGCCTCGCCGATCGTGGGGTCGTAGACGATGGGCAGCAGCTCCTTGAGGTGGTCCACGAGGAGCTTGAAGTACACGGTCTCGTTCCGGTCGTGCAGCTGGTCCAGGTAGATGTACTTCTGCAGGTTCGTCTGGAACTGGCCGAGCTGGGCCCAGCAACGGGCGGCCTGGGCGTCCAGGGTCTCCACTCCGGAGGGCAGGCGTCCGGTCAGGCCGAGCTGCCTGCGCTGCTCGTGGGTGTACGCGGTGCCGCGGTTGATGATGGGGTCCGTCATCGCTTCGGGACGCAGGGCCATGGGAAATCACGCTCCTGAGGTGGTTCGGGCGGAACCCGGCGGCTCCGCCTCGGTGCTTCCATTCTCGATCGTAGGCCCGCGTTCCTGGGAGCATCCAGGGAATTCCTCGCGCGATATCCGGCGTCGTCTGCGTCACGCCGCGGGTTTCCTCCCGGTAGACTCCAGTTCATCCACAGGCAACAGCCGGCTCCCGCGTCGGCGCCCCCGAGCATCTCGATCCGCAGCACCCGCAGGAGGCCTGACGTGACCCAGCACCCCGAGACCGCGCCCGACGTCGCGACCCCCAGCGCCGTGGCCGCCCCGGACGACGGCGCCGAGGTGCGCACCGAGCCCCGCCGCAACGCCGGCTACGCGATCCTGAAGACCCTGCGCGGCTACGGCATCGACACGGTCTTCGGGATCCCGGGCACCCACAACCTGGAGTTCTACCGGCACCTGGAGGGCCTGGGGATCACCCCGATCACCACCCGGCACGAGCAGGGCGCGGCCTACGGCGCGGACGGCTGGTCCCTGACCCGGGGGCTGCCCGGCGTCGTGATCACCACCTCCGGGCCGGGCCTGCTGAACTCCCTGTCCGGGGCGGCCACCGCCTACGCCGAGTCCCGGCCGATGATCCTGCTCTCCCCCGGGCGCCCGCGCGGGCACGAGTTCCGGGACATCGGGGCGCTGCACGAGACCAAGAACCCCACCGGCGCGGTCGGGGCGATCGTGGGGGTGTCCCGCCGGGTCAATTCGGCCCTGGAGGCGGTGGAGATGATCCACAACGCCTTCGTGTCCTTCGCTCACTCCCGGCCGCGGCCGGTGCACATCGAGGTGCCGATGGATGTGCTCGCGGAGGAGGGCGGCTTCGAGGAGGCGGACCTGGCCCCGCGCCCGCTGGGGTCTCCACAGCCGGCCCCGGCCCACGACGTCGCGCGGGCGGCGAAGCTGCTGGCGGCCTCCGAGCGTCCGGTGATCGTGGCCGGCGGCGGCTCCCTGGCGGCGGGTCCGGCGCTGCTGGAGCTGGCGGAGCTGCTGGAGGCCCCGGTGGTGACGTCGGTGAACGGGAAGGGCGCGATCCCGGAGAAGCACCGGCTGTCCCTGGGGGCGGATCTGCGGCTGTCCGCGATGCACGAGTTCTGCCGGTCTGCGGACGCCCTGCTGATCGTGGGCTCGAAGATCGGGGAGGCCGAGCTGTGGGAGGGGGATATCCGCCCGGCGGGCCCGGTGATCCGCCAGGACATCGAGCGCTCCCAGATGCTCACCAACATCACCCCGGACCTGGAGCTGCCGGGCAACTCCGCGGCCGTCGTGCCGCAGCTGGTGGAGGCGCTGCGCGCCGAGCTGGCGGGGAGGCCGGCGCGGCCGGAGCGGGATCTGCGGGAGGTGTTCGACGCCCTGGATGAGGAGGGTCGGGCGATCGCCCCGGAGCTGGCACAGCTGAATGAGCTGATCATGGAGGTGCTGCCGGAGGACACGATCATCGCCGGGGACTCCTCCCAGGTGACGTACATGGGCACCACCACGTTCTACCGGGCGCAGAGGCCGAACTCGCTGCTGTTCATGGCCACCTACTCCACGCTGGGCTACGGCCTGCCGGCGGCGGTGGGGGCCAAGGTGGCCGCCCCGGAGCGTCCGGTGGTGTGCCTGCTGGGCGATGGCGCCCTGATGTTCGCGATCCAGGAGCTGATGACGGCGGTGGAGCAGGAGCTGGACCTGCCGATCATCTGCGTGGACAACGGCGGCTACGGGGAGATCCGCGCCAATGAGCGGGCCGCCGGGATCGCCCCGGTGGCGGTGGATCTGCGCCAGCCGGACTGGGTGAAGCTCGCGGAGGGCTTCGGCGCCGTGGGCGTGGAGGCCACCATGGACACCCTGGCCGACGCCGTGCGCACCGCCCTGCGCACGCGCGGCCCGTCCCTGATCCACCTGAGGATCGGCCGGACCCTGAAGTAGCCTCGGTGCGCGGCGGCCCGCCAGGACCTCGGTTCCCGGCGGGCCGCTTCCCTGCCGACCCAAGACGCAGGGACGGAGGCACCCCTGGATACGTACGCCCTAACCCGGATGTTTCATCGGGCAGCGGCGCCGGTGTGACGGGCGCCGCTGCCGTTGAGATCGGCTGATTCTTGCAGGTGGGTACGACAAGGGCCGGGATGTCGCTTCCGGTGGGCGTCGTCTTCCACGGAACGAGGACGGTGCTGGCTCGAAGGGACGGGGGTGGCGCTGGTCAGGGTGGGGCCATGGTCGCGAGTTTGTCCCATGCGGTGGTGAACAGGACTGCCCAGGACGCGGTGTCCTTGATGTGGAGAAGACGTTGACGGGCGGATCGCGCGAGTGTTGCGGCGATGGTGAACAGACGGTGCCGCAGTGTTTTGGGTTCCCACCGGCGGGCGGCGTGTCCGTTCAGGGCGAGCATTCTCATCCAGGCGAGCAGATCGTTCGCGAGTTGCACGATGAGCAGCCAGATCCGGTTCTGGGCGAAGCCCTGCAACGGGAGGTTGTGCAGGCCGGTGTCCTTGCCGATCCGGATGCGGTCCTCACACCTGGCCCGCCGACGGTGGCGTAACTCCAGCTCAGCGAGCTGTCCACGCTGCGTATTGGTGACGAACGCGGTCAACCGGTAACCGTCGATGTCCTCGAACCGCAGCTGAGCTCCGGGGTGGGGACGTTCGCGACGGACGATGACGCGCATGCCCGGCGGGTAGCCCTTCAGCGTGAGCAGGTCGGTGAGCTCAGCCACGTGCGCGCCCTCACGCACGGCCCCGTCGGCGTCGTACGCCGGCTGCCACACGCGCTCGGGCACGAGCCGGTACAGCTGCGGCATCGCGGCCGGCAGGGTCCATCCGATCGAATACGACACCCCGCGCCGGTGGCAAAACCACAACAGGTCACGGGTGCCACCAGCGCCATCGGTGCGGATCAGGACCTTCTTACCCGGCCTCCTCGGGTTGATCCCTGGTGTGGCGGCCAGCGCTTGCTTGATGACTGTCTCGTGGTCCGCGGCCGTGTTCGATCCGGCGTTGCCCGGGCACAGGAGCATCGCCAACGGTTCCCCGGTGCCGTCGCCGCCGTGGTCCACGAAGGCGCGCAGCGGGTGGAACCCGTAGCCGCGTTTGAACGTCGGCGCAGCCTGTTCCTTGTCCGAGTGCGCCGTCACCAGAGTCGCGTCAAGGTCAATGACCAGCGGATTCGCCGCTGACGCGTCGTGGCTCGGGGCGCGGTCACCGGCCAGACGCCACGCGTGTTCGCGCGCTGTGGCACGGGCTCCAGCGATGGCCTTCTCGGCCTTGTCGACCTCAGCGGCCAAGGCCGCGATAGTCCGGCTGATCGTGGCGTCCGAAGCGACCGGCCCGTACACGCCGGGTTCGGCCCGCAACAACGCCGCGTCTCGGCACGCGTCCCCACCCAACGCCAACGAAACCGCCAGATCCGTCACGACCTTCGCCGGATCGTGCCTGGCCAGCGGCTTCCGCCATGGTCGCAGCGCCTCCCTCAACGCCACATCCAAGCCCGAGACCCGCACCGTGCGCGTCAACAGCACCCCGCCCGCATGCGCCACCGCGGGAACGTCCGCAGCATCAACCCGGACATGCGGGTACAGCCCGCTACGCTTACTCACCTGAGAAGTGCCCCTCTGATCCTGCAAGTATCGACTTCAGCAATCGACATCCTTGCAGGTCAAGGGCACTTCTCGCGTTCAGGGGTCACCTACCCCCATGAAATCTCCGGGCTGGCTCGTGGGTCCCTCGCATTCCTGGGAATTGCCAGCGTGGCCGCGGTCGGGCTGGCCCTGGCCGACCTGACTGCTGGCTCGGGCATGGCTGGCATGGCGATGACCCACTACATGGAACTTCTCGCGCTGCGGCAACCGTGGAACCTGCTGTTGTTCATGGCCCTCCCGGTCATCCTGGCCGAGACCTTGGCGATCACGGAACTGGTCATGCTGCTGGGGCGCCGCAATGACCGGCCCGCAGCCCCGTGGGTGGCGAGGCTCAGTCGGGCTGCTGGCCTGCTCGCCGGTCCCGTGTGGGTCTTCATCGGGACGCACCTGATGGTCCACGCGGTGGTGCCCTTGACCATGAATGGGGGATGGCGCGGCCCGGCTGATGTCATCGCGGTCCTCAGCTACCTGGTCGGTGGCCTGCCCATGCTCGTGATCAGTCTCCTCGAGGCGGGGGTCCTGGGCCGCAGTAGTGAGAACCGTCTGCGGATGCACGTGGCGATGGTGGCGGCCTTCCTCGTTGTGACCCACGTGGCGATGATCTTCGGGATGGTCGATCCGGCAGTCCTGGGAGGTGACACGTCGTCGAGCGTCATGACCCATGACATGGGTGGCATGTCCGGCATGAACCACGACATGGGCAGCATGAACCACAACATGTCCCCGTCCTCGCAACCGACGAGGTGACGCCTGCTGGGTTTCGTGGTGAGATGGAGCCATGAGTGATGTGGCGCGCACTTCGGTGCTGGTGGTCGACGACGAACCGGTGCTGGCCGGCACGGTGAAGAACTACCTGGAACGGGCCGGCATGGCCGCAGACACGTGTGCAGACGGGAACGAGGCGGTGTCGCGGATCCGGGAGGAGCAGCCGGATGTCGTCATCCTCGACCTCGGCCTTCCGGGCCTCGACGGAGTGGAGGTCTGTCGCAAGGTGCGCACCTTCAGCGACTGCTACGTCCTGATGCTGACCGCGCGAGCTGACGAGGTGGACATGCTCATCGGGTTGTCCGTGGGCGCGGATGACTACCTCACCAAGCCCTTCAGCCCGCGCGAACTCGTCGCACGCGTCCAGGTGATGCTGCGTCGCCCGAGATCCACGGCTTCGGTATCCGTCGCCCGCAGGATCGGGGAACTGGTGGTGCATCCCGACTCGCGCGAGGCTTTCATGGATGGTGTGGCGGTGGACCTGACACGCACCGAGTTCGACCTGCTGAAGGCGCTGTCCGCGCATCCCGGACGTGTGTTGAGCCGGCGTCAGCTCACGGACATGGTCTGGGGCGAGGACTGGGTCGGCGACGACCATCTGGTCGATGTCCACGTGGCACACCTTCGCAAGAAGCTGGGTGAGGAGGCCGCCGATCCCCGCTACGTGCTGACTGTGCGGGGCGTGGGCTACCGGATGGGCCGAGGCTGATGGGAGGACGGCCATCAGAGCTGTGGCCCGGGTTGTCGTGGGGTCGACGGGTGGTGTGGACCCAGTTCGCCGTCCTGGTCACCATGAGCGTCACGCTGGTCCTGACCGCCCTGGAGATGGGCCCGCCGTTGTTCAAGAAGCACATGGCCGAGGCCGGGCACACCCAGACCATGGTGCTGGACCATGCCGAGCGTGCCTTCCATGACGCCGGTGCGGCCTCCCTGGGATTGGGGCTTGCCGCCGCGATGATGATCGCGGCGGTGACGTCATGGGTGCTGAACCGCAGCCTCATCCGAGGGCTGGATGCCCTGGCCGAGGGGGCTGAGAGGGTCGCGCACGGCAACTACGACGACCCCGTGCGCATGCCGCCACTGGGGCGCGAACTCGAATCCGTGGCCCATGAGTTCAACCGGATGGCGGCCCAGATCGCGGCCACGGAGGCCACCCGACGACGCATGTTGACCGATCTTGGCCATGAGCTGCGAACGCCCCTGTCCGTGACGCGGGTGACGCTCGAGAGCCTCCAGGACGGAGTCGCCGTGTATGGGCCGGAGGTCCTTGAGGTCCTCCAACGCCAGAACGAGCGCATCACGGCGCTGGCGGCCGACATCTCCGAGGTCTCCAGGGCAGAGGAGGGGCGGATCCCCTTGGAACTACGGCTGACCCGCATCGATGACCTGGTGGAATCGGCGGTCACCTCGTGTGCGAAAGCCTGTGCCGAGGCAGGTATCCAGCTGGTGACCCGTGGCAACTGCCCCGTGGAGGTGGATGTCGACCCTGCACGCATCGGCCAGGTCCTGGACAACCTGCTGCGCAACGCCGTCCAGCACACGCCACGCGGGGGTGAGGTATGTGTGACGAGCTGGTCTGACACGGACTCGGTGTCCATCCAGGTCAGCGACACCGGCGCAGGCATACCCGCCGGTGAGGTGCCCCACGTCTTCGAACGCTTCTTCCACCAAGGATCACGCAGGGTCCGTGACGTCGACGGCGGAACCGGAGTCGGCCTGACCATCGCCAGAGCCGTCGCCCGGGCACATGGGGGCGACGTGCTGGCGGCCAGTCCGGGGGTGGGCTGCGGTGCGTCGTTCACCCTGGTGCTGCCACGAAGTCTTGATCGAATCTCCACACTTCCCTGACCCGGTCACAATGCGGGGCGGGAAGAGTCGTGGGCATGAACACGATCACTCGCCGACAGGCCTTGCTCGCCGGCCTCGGCCTGGCATCCACCAGCGCCCTGGCTGCATGCGGCGCCAAGCAGCCCTCCCCGGCCAGCACCACCCCGGCCACATGGGCCATCCCGACCCAGACACCACTCGCCACCCCGGCCGGGGCGACGACCGTCACCCACACCCTGACCCCGCGCCCTGTCACCTTGGACCTGGGCGGTGTCCTGGCCAAGACCTGGGCCTACACCGACGAACTCGACGGGAACGTCCTGCGCGGCAAGGCGGGCGACCTGTTCCGGGTCACGGTCGACAACCAGCTCCCCACAGCCACCTCGGTGCACTGGCACGGCATTGCCCTGCGCAACGCCTCCGACGGTGTGCCTGGTGTCACTCAGGACCCCATCGCCGCCAAGAGTGCCTTCACCTACGAGTTCGTCGCACCCCATGCCGGAACCTACTTCTTCCATCCCCACAGCGGAGTCCAGATCGACCGGGGGCTGTACGCTCCCCTCGTGCTGGACGACCCACGCGATCCGGGCGACCACGACGCGGAATGGGTCCTGGTCCTGGATGACTGGACCGATGGGGTTGGCAAGTCACCGGATGCGATCTTCGCCGACTTCAAGGCCAACAGCGGCCCCCTGTCCCAAGGAATGAACCACGACATGGGAGGCATGGACCACGGCAGTTCCCCCTTGGGCGATGCCGGAGACGTGAGCTACCCGCACTACGTCGTCAACGGCCGGATCCCGGCCGCACCGCGCACCCTCACGGCACGCCCCGGGGACAAGGTCCGGCTACGGCTCATCAATGCCGGAGCCGACACGATCTTCAAGGTCGGCCTGTCCGGGCACCGACTCACCATCACCCACGCCGACGGTTTCGCCGTGCAGCCGGTCGAGGCGACGGCCATCTACCTCGCCATGGGAGAAAGGATCGACGCCACCGTCACCGTCGGCGACGGCGTCTTCGTGCTGCAGGCCGCCCCCGAGGGCAAGACCGGTACTCCCGCCCGCGCCATCGTCAAGACCGGCGCCGGCAGCATTCCGCCGGCCACCACCCGAATCCCCGAACTCGGAGGAAAGGCTGCCCTGGGCACCGCCCTGCGCGCCGCCGACGCAGCCAAGCTGCCCGACAAGGAACCGGAGCAGACCCTCGAGGTCCAGCTCAACGGCCAGATGAAGCCCTATGCCTGGGGCATCAACGGCAAGAAGTTCGGTGAGGACACACCCCTGTCGATCAGCCCGGGACAGCGGGTCCGGATGCGGATGACGAACATGACGATGATGGCCCACCCGATGCACATCCACGGCCACACTTGGTCCCTGCCGGGCAGCAACGGACTGCGCAAGGACACCGTGCTGCTGCTGCCCATGCAGACCATCGAGGCCGACCTGCAGGCCGACAACCCCGGAGCCTGGATGCTGCACTGCCACAACATCTACCACGCCGAGATCGGCATGATGACCAGCCTGCGCTACTGACCCCAGCCCACGCCGATGCGGTTCCCGCGTCACCCCGGGAACCGCACCGCCGCATGCCCGCACATGCCTCCGACGTCTTGGTCAAACCTTCATCATTTGCCCCGGTCCAGCTTCATGGACGCTCGACAGTCTGGATGGTGACGGCAGCCATCCACACACGACGAAGGAGACCACCATGTACACAAGCCCCACCCAGCTCAACCGCAGTGACAGCGACGCTCCCCGCCCCGCCGCCGACCCGGTACTCGAGCCCGTGCAGCACCGGCACGATCCGAAGATGACAGGCCACGGCAAGAGCCACCACTGGATGCACCTGCTGATGTGTGCCCCGATGCTGCTCATCGTGGCCGGATACCTGTGGACAGGTCGTGCCAGCCTCGCCGCAGGCGGCGTCATGGCCGCCGTCATCCCCGGCCTCGGCTGCGTAGTGATGATGTGGCTCATGATGCGGATGATGAACCACGGGGCCGATCACCACTGAGCCAAGAACCTCGCACCACGCGCCCACCAGCACCACAGAGCACCACCACTCAACGGATGAGGAAGACCATGACCAGCCCTACCCCACCCGACGAGCCCATCACGGCTGAAGGGGACTCCTTCACCTGCCCCATGCACCCCGAGGTCACCAGTGACCACCCTGGCCGCTGCCCTAAGTGCGGCATGTTCCTCCAACCGGACGGACAGCCCCCCGCGCCAGCAGCACACCAGCACACCCACCCCGGGCAGCCTGCTGCCCACCAAGAGCACGGCGGGCAAAGCGCCCCGCCACCACAGGCCGACACCGGCCCACGCGATGGCGAATGGACCTGCCCCATGCACCCCGAGATCCGGCAGGATGGGCCGGGCGAGTGCCCGATCTGTGGCATGGCGCTCGAACCGGTCTCGGTGGGCGTCCACGACGGACCCAACCCAGAGCTGGCAGACATGCGCCGCCGTCTCCGCGTGGCAGCCGTGCTCAGCCTGCCCCTGGTGGTGCTGGCGATGGTCCCGGCCCTGGCCGTCGGGGCGTGGGTGCCCTGGGTCGAACTCGCGCTGTCCACCCCCGTGGTGTGGTGGGCCGGGTGGCCATTCTTCGCACGTGGCGCCCGATCAGTGGCCAGCCGGCACCTCAACATGTTCACCCTCGTCAGCCTCGGTGTGGGTGCCGCGTGGTTCTACAGTGTGGTCGCCGTCCTGGCCCCGGGGATCTTCCCGGCCATCATGCGTGATGACGGTGGCCGGGTCGGAGTCTACTTCGAGGCCGCCGCCGTGATCATCACCCTGGTGCTGCTGGGGCAGGTACTCGAACTGCGGGCACGCGACCAGACCTCGGGTGCCATCCGCGCCCTGCTGGACCTGTCGCCAGCCACCGCGCACCGCATCAACCCCGACGGAGAAGAAGAGGAAGTGCCATCCGCGGACCTGCAGGTCGGCGACCATTGCCGGGTCCGCCCCGGTGAGAAGATCCCAGCAGACGGCATCGTGGTCGACGGCCACGCCTACGTCGACGAATCCATGATCACCGGCGAGCCGGTACCTGTTGACAAGAACCCCGGCGACCGTGTGATCGGCGGCACCATCACCAGCGACGGCAGCCTGGTCATCGAGGCCACCGGCCTGGGCGCCGACTCGACCCTGGCCCGCATCGTCGACCTCGTGTCCCAGGCGCAACGTTCCCAAGCCCCCATCCAAGGGCTCGTCGACAAGATCTCCGCTGTGTTCGTGCCGGTCGTGATCGGCATCGCACTGATCACCTTCGCCGTCTGGGCCACGGTCGGGCCACAGCCCCGGCTACCGTTCGCGATCGTTGCTACAGTGTCCGTGCTCATCATCGCCTGCCCTTGCGCGCTTGGCCTTGCCACACCCATGTCCATCATGGTCGGGGTTGGTCGCGGAGCCCGCGATGGCGTCCTGGTCAAGAACGCCGATGCACTCGAACGACTGCAGAAGATCGACACCTTGGTGGTCGACAAGACCGGGACCCTGACCCAGGGCCATCCCAGCCTCGTCGACCAGAAGGTCGTCGCCGGCCACCACGCCGAGATCGTGCTGGCCATGGCGGCCGCTGTCGAGTCCGGGTCCGAACATCCCTTGGCCCGCGCGATCGTCGACGCGGCGCGAGAACGCGACGTCACCGTACCGACCGCCACTGCATTCACCGCCCACCCGGGTGGCGGCGTCGAAGCATTGGTCGACGGTCACCAGGTCATGGTCGGCAGCCCTGCCTTCCTCACGACCCAGCATGCCGACACGACCCCCCTGACCGACGACATCGACGCCTTCCGTCGCCAAGGAGCCACTGCCGTCATCGTGACTGTCGATGGTCAGCCTGCAAGCATCCTGGCCATCGCCGACCCACTCAAGCCCACCACCGCCCAGGCCATCGACGACCTACGTCACCGTGGCATGCGGATCGTGATGCTGACCGGGGACAACGCCACCACCGCCCACGCCATCGCCGACGAGCTCCACATCGACGAGGTGATCGCGGACGTGCTTCCGGATCAGAAGCATGGGCACGTCCAGCGGTTCCAGGAGCAAGGTCACACGGTCGCGATGGCCGGTGACGGCGTCAACGACGCCCCTGCCCTGGCCGGGGCGGATGTTGGCGTCGCCATGGGCACCGGGACCGACGTCGCCATCGAGAGCGCAGACGTGACCCTCCTCGGCGGCGACCTCGCAGCCCTGGTCAAGGCCCGCGACCTGTCCGTCGACACTATGCGCAACATCAAGCAGAACCTGCTGTTCGCATTCATCTACAACGTCATCGGCATTCCGATCGCCGCGGGAGTGCTCTACCCCGCCTTCGGCTGGCTGTTGTCCCCGATGATCGCCGCAGCCGCCATGGCCCTCAGTTCGGTGAGCGTCATCACCAACTCCCTGCGCCTGCGCCGACACCACTGACATGAACTGCCCCCCATAAGCTGCCCGGAGTTCACTCTGGGTTGGCTTCTCGCACCCAACCGGGGCCCAGCCAGACCGACAACCCGGGGCCAAATGAAGTTGACATAGCCACCTTGAGCCCGTCACAGACCACGAAGAACACGTCCTTGACCCCGCGGTTCTTCAGTTCGGTCAGGCAGGCGAACCAGAACTTCACCGACTCCCCGTCCCCGTTGCCTGGCCAGATCCCCAAGATGTCCGGCTCTTCGTAATCGAGGAGGTAGGTGCGGCCGGCGCGTCGCTGCCTGGGTGAGGGTCGAGGCCTCCCGATGATGGAAGTTCCTACACTGCCCATCCGGAAGACCCCGACATGCCCCACGATACCTT